>JAGLLI010000033.1 GCA_023140595.1 Candidatus Parcubacteria bacterium | reverse complement strand
TTGTATGCTGATGAGTGCGGTTTTGACGGTTTGAGATGCTGTGATGACGCGGAGCAAAAGTGCAAATTCGGGCAAAATTGCTGTGTTAATCCCAAAAATGAAAATGAAAATTATTGCGCTGAAAGCTGTGATTTTGGCAAAGAAAATACGTTTTGCCGCAATGAAGATTTTACCTGCGATTCAGGGTTAACTTGCAAAAATAGCCGTTGCCTGCCTTGCGGAGGAGAAGATCAATTTTGCTGTCAGAAAGGGGATTCTTGTAAAAGTTCGTTAATTTGCTTTAATGATAAATGCGCAAGCTGCGGACAATCAGGATATCCTTGTTGTGATTCTGAATTATTATGTTTAAAGCAAGATAACCGCGGAAATATACGAACAGAGTGCCATAATGAAATTTGCCAGCCTTGCGGTTATGGCGGAGCCAAAACTTGCGTTAACGAGCCGTTTTGCAATCCCGACACTTTAAATAACAATGGCTTATGCTACAAATGCGGAGGCTTAAATCAGCCTTGCTGTGCTGAAAAAAGCTGTAATTTAGAAGAAAGTTTAGTATGCGAATTAGGATTTTGTGTTAAGAAAAATTAAATATTAATATTAATTTAAACAATATGCAAAATTTATTTAAAGAAATTAATAAAAAAGTCAATGGCCTTATTTGGTCGCTACTCAGCACCGGTGTAATTTTAATGTTTTTGGCGATTTTAATTGTCTGGACTGATTTTATTTTACGGCTGGTAATAGGCATGTTTATTTTGGTGCTTGCTTATGCTTTTATATACGGCGCTTATAAAGTATGGACGCTAAAGCGCGAAGTGGATAAGCATTTTAAATTTTAAGCAATAATATGGTAAATCCAAGTTTAAGCAGAATATCTGAAAAAAAATTAACGCCGACAATTAATGCTAAGCGTCTTTTTCAGATTATATATCGCGAACAATCAAAAGCGGAAGCAAAAGAAGATGAAGTTCCCAAGATTAATGTTTCCGAATTAATTTCGAAAATGTCTTTTTATTATGAAAAAATCAGAAATACGGTTGATTACAAAGAAGAACATCTTTTACGAAAAAACGCAATTGAAAGAATTATTAAAAGAAAAGTCGTAATTGAAGGCACAATATCATTAAAAGGCGTAAATAGCGCTGAGATATCCGGACATTTGTTAACTGAATTAATCAGAGCGGCGTATTTGCCTAATAACTCGGTGCCTGAAACTAAAATTAACGAGGTTGCGGCAATTATTAAAAAATATTTAGATCTAAAAAGGGCGATTGCTAAAATAAAAGGGCGGGGATTGTCCGAGAGAAATGACTTGAATAACTGGATAATAGCTTTGGCCGCAAGCGATATTGAGGAGCATTTAGGCTTAAGTAAAATCAACAAAACCGTAGTTGATTATATGAATAAAATTTTGCTTAAAAATATTGAATTGCCTGTTGACTCCGAATATGAGCCTGACAAGGAAATTCAAATATTCTTGGGAATACACAGATGTTATTTGAAGTTTGACCGCGATATGATGAGCTTTATTCTTTTTAAATATTATGTTGCCGGCTGGAAAAATCCAAATCAAGAAAAAATTGAAGAGGTTGCGGCAAAAATCGTTTCCTTGCGAAAAGCAATCAACAAACAGCTTGAACACCCGCTGGTTAAGCAACTTAATCGGATTATTAGCCGCTATACTGTTTTTTTTACGATTTTAACCGATGTAATTAAAGAAAATCCGGTCGCTGTTTACGAAAGCATTAAAAAGGATCCCAAGGCTTTTTCAAGAGAAGTAAAAAAAGCGTGTGATAAGCGATATAAAGATTCCGCTAAAAAGTTGTGGCGCGCGGCGATTAGAAGCATAATTTATATTTTTATTACAAAATCGGTTTTTGCCGTGTTATTGGAGATTCCGGCAACAAAATGGTTTGGCGAAGAGCTTAATGCTATCTCATTGATTATTAATATTAGTTTTCCGGCAATTCTTTTATTTTTTATTGTTTTGTTTACCAAAATGCCGTCTGAAGACAATACCGGTAAAATAAAAGAAGGGGTTGAAGAAATCGTTTTTGAGGAACACGAACGCAAAGAGCCGTTTAAGCTGCGAAAACCTGTGCGCCGCAGTAAAAGTTTGGGGATTGTTTTTGGAATTTTGTATTTTATAACTTTCCTTTTTTCATTTGGAGCTGTTATTTGGGCTTTAAACAAAATTAATTTTACCTGGGTGAGCATTATAATTTTTTTGTTTTTCTTAACATTTGTCAGTTTTTTCAGCATTCGCATCCGTAAGAATGCCCGAGATATGATTATTGTTCCGCCGCGGGAAAATATTTTAAGTTTTATCAGCGATTTTTTCTATGTGCCGATTGTCGCTGTCGGCAAATGGATGAGCGAGAAATTCTCACAGGTAAATGTTTTTGTATTTATTCTTGATTTTATCATAGAAGCTCCGTTTAAGATTTTTGTTGAAATAGCCGAAGAATGGACAAGGTATGTGAAGGAGAGGAAGGAGGATATAGTTTGACAATGTTATTTTTATAGTATAAAATTATAGTATTATTTAATAATATAAAAATATATGAATACAAAGACCGCGGTTTCAGTTACTTTGAATCAAATCAATCTGCAATTTGTTGAGAATATAGCTAAAAAAGAAAAAAAATCAAAGTCAGAAATTGTTGATTATGCCCTGGAAATGTATAGAAAATTTAAATTAAGAAGTGATATTATAGCAGGCTTTAAGAGTCAGACAGAAGAAGATGTATCAGGCGCTATGTCTGATTTTAAAGATTATTTAAATTTAGCAAATAAGTAGATTATTATGAATGTTAGCCAATTTGATATTTGGAAAGTTAATCTGAATCCAACTCTGGGCTCTGAGCAAAAAGGAATGAGACCTTGTATTATTTTACAAACAAATGCTGTAAGCAATTATGGGCTAACAACGATTATTGCTCCATTAACAAGTAAAAAGATAGACAAAATTTATTCTTTTGAAATTAAAATTAAACCATCAAAGAAAAACGGCTTAAAAGAATTATCAAAAATCAAATTTGATCAAGTTAGAGTAATTGATAAAAGAAGATTGGTAAAAAAATTCGGCGGAGTAGAAGAAAAATATTTTAGAGAAATTTTAAAAGCCTTGAAAATTATTTTTGATTTTGACAGAGATTTTTCATAAAAATTTATGCTATACATAGTGTCCACGCCAATTGGCAATTTGGAAGATATATCACTTCGCGCGTTAAGAATTCTCGGCGAAGTTGATTTTATTTTGTGCGAGGATACGCGCGTGACAAGGAAATTGTTAGAGCATTATAAAGTTAGAACCAAAACAATTTCATATCATCAGCATTCAGATATTAAAAAACAGGATTATCTTTTGGGGTTATTGGAGGCTGGCAAGGATTTAGCTTTGGTGTCAGATGCAGGCACTCCGGGCATCTCCGATCCGGGCGGGAAATTGGTTGCCGCTGTTATTGAAAAATTCGGTGAAGCAACGAGAATTGAATCTGTCCCGGGCCCTTCCGCGGTAACTGCCGCTTTGTCAATATCGGGAATCGCGACTGATAGGTTTGTATTTTTGGGATTTCCTCCGCATAAAAAAGGGCGGCAAAAATTTTTGCAAAAAATCGTTGACAGTATTTTTCCTGTGGTTGTGTATGAATCAAAACACAGGATACTTAAATTTTTAGAGGAATTAAAAAAAGTAAATCAGGATATTGTAAAATATAATAAAGAAATAGACGAGCAGAAGAATAAAGGCATAATTAAATCCAAAGATTTGCTAAAAAAAATAAACTTGATTACTTCAGTCGTGGTTTGCAGAGAATTATCAAAAATGCACGAAACGGTTTATCGCGGGGAATTGGTTGATATTATTGATAAAATTAAAAATAGCCATAATGATCAGAAAGGGGAGTTTGTTGTTGTGGTTGGGAGATAGTCAATTGTCAATTAAAAATTACACCCGTCAAGCGAGTACAGGCGAATTACGAATTATTTTGTTGACTTTAATATAAATATAGTATATACTTTGTATATATAAAGTATATACTAATTATTTAACTAAAAAATATATGAAAACTGCAGTTATTAACATTAAAACTGATATTAAAACTAAAAATCAAGCAAGAAAAGTGGCTGAAGAGTTGGGATTTAGCTTAAGTTCTTTAGCTAATGCTTATTTTAAGACTTTAATTAAAACAAAAGAAGTGCATTTTAGCGTTAATCCAAAAGAAGAGCCGAGCGATTATATGATTCAGGCGTTAAAAGAAGCGGAAGCTGATAAAAAAATATCCCCTACTTTTGATAACGCAAGAGACGCAACTGCTTGGCTTAAAGATAAAAATCGTAAATATGAAGATAAAATTTAAGAAAAGATTTGCCAAACAGTTTGATAAGTCGACGATCAAAGTACAAAATGCTTTTTATGCGAAAATTAAAATTTTTCAAAATAATCAATTCAATCAGATATTAAACAATCATCAATTGACTGGAAAATATAAAGGACTCAGAAGTATTAATATTTCTGGCGATTGGCGCGCGATTTATTGCACAAATGATAACCACAAAAGCGTAATGTTTTATCTAATTGGTACGCATAGTGAATTGTATAAATAAAACGGCTAAATTTAAAAATTTATTATTAAAAGACGTTGAACAATTATTGCATTCAAAAATTCATGAATATCGCATGACAGCGATTATTATTTTGGTTAATCAATTTAAAAAAGACGATGAAAAGCTAAGAGAAAAAATATTATTTGGGGCTGGGAAAAACTAATTAAAACATGCCTATTCAAAAGAAAAAATTTAAAAGTAAAGTACTGGCGATATTTTTTTTAGTTTCGTTTTTACCGGTATTGATTATCGCCGTTACTAATCTTTATTTGGTTATCAAAACCAGAGAGCAAAATATAGCTGAACTGCAGAATTTGGCTATGGAAAATTTAAGCGAGAAAATTACCAAATATTTAAATCAAAAAGCGGAAGGTTTGAATTTGGTTGTGTCAGGTGATATTGAATCAATCAATGATTTGCCAATCAACAATTTATATTTTTTATTGTTTAATTCTTTTAATCACAGCCAGCCGAATTCTTTGGAATTTGTTGATGAAAACGGATTTATTATCGCAAAAGCAAATAGCGCTTCTTCTTTTTTGTATAATAAAAATTATTTGGAAAAATACGGTGATGATGAAATTTTATTTCAAGACAATAGCGGCAGTTTTGTTAAAAAAACAGGCTTAAAGACTTTTTCACAAATTGAAAGCAATGTCTCAGAAAGCCCCGACTATAAGGAGGCGATAACCGGCAAGGATTATTTTGGGCGGCTGGAATTTGTTGATAATGTTCCGGCTATGCGCCTAGCAACCCAGATTAAAAATAAAGACAATGAAATAATCGGTGTAGTGTCAGCTGAAGTGAGTTTGGCACAAGTGAATAAATTGATAGAGGATATTGTTTTAGGTAAAGAAGGCTATTTATATTTAATTGAAAAAAGCGGTGGAGTAATAGCAAGCGGAAACGGACGCGTGGTAAAAGTCGGAGATAACTTATTTGACATTCCGCGGATTAGCGGTTTTGCGGTGAATAAAAATAGCGGTATGGAATTTACAAGAAGCTTGGCTAACAAGGAAGTTGTTTTTTCAGGATTGCATATTAAAACATTGGATTGGTATGTTTTTAGCGAATGGCCAATCAAGGACGCGTTTAACGTAATCGGCAATATTTTATACGGATCGTTTTTTGTTAGTTTGGGAATTTTGGTTTTGATAATTATTGTGGCATCTTACTTTACAAGTAAAATAGTAAAGCCGATAAAAATATTAAGCCGAGGCGCTAAGAAAATTTCCGATGGAAATTTAGATCATCAAATAGAGTTAAAAACCAATGATGAATTTGAAGTACTGGGCGGGCAGTTTAATAAGATGATAAAAGTTTTAAAGGATAATCAAAAATTGCGTGATGAGTTTGTGTTTATTGCCGCGCATGAGCTGCGCACTCCTGTTACGGCGATTCGCGGATATTTATCAATGGTTTTGGAAGGAACATTTGGCAAAGTCCCGAAAAAAATCAATGAAAATTTAATAATCGCGAATAAATCCAATGATAGGCTAGTGCGCTTGGTTCAGGATTTATTGGAAGTGGCAAGAAG
>JAGLLI010000032.1 GCA_023140595.1 Candidatus Parcubacteria bacterium | reverse complement strand
GACGGTAGTATTCTGTATGACCCATGTTTTTCTCTAAACAATATAGACATGTCAATAATTTTGATTTATTTATCAAGGATTTAAAAAATTCTATTGAAATTTCAAATAATAATAAAGTTAAAATTGAAAAAAAAGATTTAGATAGTTTATGTGTATTATTAAATTCAAATGTAGATTTACAAGAATTTAGGAACGCTTATCATGATTTAATAAAAAAAATAAAAAATGCAAAATCAGAAACTAATAATTTAATTATTCATATTACCAATAAATATGAATATGGAAAAATGATAGATAAATATACAAAATACAATAAAGTAAAAAAATGGATATCAAAAAATATATTAAAAAAGAATTAGAAAAAAATTCTGATATTCTAATAGGTGTTGATGATCCAGAAATATTAGAATTAATTAATATCTTAGTTGATGTTTTTTCAAAAGCTATTGAAAAAAATAACGAAAAGTTACTTGATGAAGTTGAAGAAATGATAAAAGACGAGTCAAAAACGTTTTAAAAATAAAACAACCACCCAAAATAGGTAGCTGTTTTACTATATACATTCCATCATTTCTCTATAAAAGTGTTGCCCATATATCGCCCAAAAAGTGATAAAAATTGATAAAAATGTATAATTTTGATAATTTTTGATAAAGTGCGTTTTTAACTAAAATTACATTAAAACCCCTATTTATAAGAGATTTAAAAAATCCGCTTTAAATTTTCAACTCCCGCCATCTCCACAAATAAAACAGCGCCGCTATCATTTTTTTGATAGCAGCGCCATAATTAGTTATCCTACAATTTATTACTTTTCAAGAAGTTCTATAATTATCTCCAAATAATTGTAGCAACCTCTAACCAGTATAGCGATTAAACCGCTACTGAGTCCTATCGTCCAGCAGATACAGGCTGTTTGTATTCGCGCAGTTATAGTTTTGAGTAGCATGATAGGCATTGCACATACGAATGCAAAGGTAAAAACAGATAAAACATTTGTATAACTAGCTAAATCTTCCATTTTAATGCCTCCTATATTAAATTTGTCGTGTAAAGGGAAAATGTTTGATTTTTCCCAGCAACTCAATAGGAATTTCCGGAATGTTTTTCAGGGAAATTTTGCTTATCTTTTTTCCAAGTTTTTTTCTGCTTTCTTCAAGAAATTGCCCAAGGGTATATTCGGCAAGATTTAAAATCTTAATAATTTCGCCGGTTTTTTTATTTGTTACTACTTCCAGCTTACGAAGCTTTCCTTTGCTCTGAAAAATTCGTGTCTTTAACATTGCAGGTGTTCTCTTCTCTTTATACGCGGAAATTCTCCCGCAACTAAATATTTCAACCCATTGATTTGACTTTGAATCAAAATACGTTGATTCTCGGTCAATAATTCTTGTAATGGGCTTTACGGTAAAGATGATAATTTCTCTGTCTTTATAAAGATTAATATATTTCCCTGTAATGTTTACTTCTGTTACTTCAAATAACCAAGCTTCACCCTTTATAAGGGCGATGTTTTGATCAAGGTTAAAAAAACGGACAGAGCTATTGTGTATCATTGTGTCCCATCCAAGAAATTCAGCCGGAATTTGGAGTTTCTTATTGAAAACAGTAATAATCGTTTCAATATAATCTCCTTTTTTTATTATGTCTGAATTTGTCTTTTTCCATTTTTTATTCATGATGTATGCCCTCCTTTTGTTATAATTATAATTTTATTAAAAATAAAATATTTTTCAAATAACGATTATTTAAAATAGCATATCTTTCATTATTTGTCAACATTTACTTTTTGTTTAATATTTGGTAGTATATACATATAAATAAGCCCTTGAAATTGGGTGGTTTTTATTATCAAAAGTATGCTTAAAGGAGGAGAAAAATTGAATAAAAAAATAGCGAAAAAATCCGTAAAAAAGGCAATTGGCAAGAAAACAGCGAAAAAAAGCGCCGTTAAAAAAACCTCAAAGAAAAAAAATATTCAAAAAAAAGTAAAACTTGCGGTAAAAGTGCGTTCAAAAAAAGATAAGGCAGTAAGTAGCTCCCATATTGTTGCGATAGAAAAGAATGAAAATTTAGAAAAAGAAATTAATGCCAAAGAAATTATTAATCAGGCTAAAACAAGACAACCCAAAATAATTTCCGAAAAATTGGAAAAAGACAAGCAATTGATTATGTGGAGCGGAATAACTTTTTTTATGGTATTGATTATGTTTATTTGGGTTTTTCAAATTAGGCACTCAATCAGCCAAACAAAATTGGAAGATAATAGCCAAAAGACTGAAGAATGGAAAGATATGTTTAACGATTTAGAAAAAAATATCAGCGATTTAAAAACGGATTTGGAAAAAGTAAAAGAGTTTTCAGAAGAGCCAAAAGAAGAACTTGATGAGAAGTTAATAGAAAAAATTAAAAATGATATCGTTAGCTCGTCAACGGCGCATATATCGGATATTGCCAGCAGTACGAGCGCAACAAGCAGTGAATTGACAAATAATTAATAAAATTTTAAGAATAATATGACGGAAAAAACAACAAAAAAAATTGTTAAAAAAATTAATAATAAAGAGGTAAAAACAGAGGAGGTTAAAAAGGAAGCAGCGCAGGACAAAGAATCAGTAGTTGATGGCGGCGGAAATATTACGATATTAAACGGACGCACGCAGACTGAATTTGGAATGGTTGAGCCTTTGCCGATTAGCGCCGAAATGAAAAAATCTTATTTGGATTATGCCATGAGCGTAATTGTCGCCCGCGCTTTGCCGGACGTGCGCGACGGCTTAAAGCCTGTGCATCGGCGCATTCTTTACGCGATGTGGGCTATTGGCTTAAAAGCGAACGCGAAATTTCGCAAATCAGCCAATGTAATCGGTGAAGTTTTAGGTAAGTATCATCCGCATGGCGATGCCTCTGTATATGAGGCAATGGTTCGTATGGCGCAAGATTTTTCAATGCGTTATCCGATTGTCCGCGGGCAGGGTAATTTTGGATCAATGGACGGAGATAGCGCGGCTGCTATGCGTTATACTGAAGCAAAAATGGCGGCTTTGGCTGAAGAATTGCTTTTTGATATTGAAAAAGACACGGTTAATTTTATTCCGAATTATGACGGTTCGCAAAAAGAACCACAAGTCATGCCGGCAAAATTGCCTAATTTGCTTTTAAACGGCACAATGGGAATTGCGGTTGGCATGTCAACAAATATCCCTCCGCACAATTTGCGCGAATTAGTAAACGGCATAAACCATCTGATTGATAATCCGGACGCAACCATTGAGGATTTGATGCAGCACGTTAAAGGTCCTGATTTTCCAACCAGCGGGGTTATATATAATAAAAAAGATATTTTGCAAGCTTACGCCACAGGCAAAGGCGGTATTGTTTTAAGGGGTAAAGCAGATATTCAGGAAACAAAAAAAGGAGCATTTAAAATTATTATTTCGGAAATTCCTTATCAGGTAAATAAAGCCACCTTGGTTGAAAAAATTGCCACTTTGGTTAAAACTAAAAAACTGGATGGCATTAAAGATTTGCGCGATGAATCCGGCAAAGAGGGAGTGCGTATTGTGATTGATCTTAAGAAAGACGCTTACCCGAAAAAGATTTTAAACAGTTTATATAAACACACGCAATTGCAAGAAACCTTTCATGTTAATATGCTCGCACTTGTAGACGGAATTCAGCCGAGAGTTTTAACTCTTAAAATGGTTTTTGAAGAGTATCTAAAACACAGGCAAAATGTGGTTCGCAGAAGAACCGAGTTTGAATTGAAAAAAGCAAAAGCGCGCGCGCATATTTTGGAAGGTTTGATGATTGCCTTGAATAATATTGACGCTGTGATTAAAATCATTAAAGCCAGCAAGGACAAAGAAGTTGCTAAAAACAATTTAATGAAAAAATTCAAATTAAGCGAGATTCAGGCGATTGCAATTCTTGAAATGCGCTTGCAGAGTTTGGCTAATTTGGAGAAAATGAAAATTGAAAATGAGCTGAAAGAAAAAAAGAAATTAATTAAAGAATTGGAAGCGATTTTAATATCAAAAATCAAGATTAAAAATATTATTAAAGAAGAAATTACAGAGATCGCGGAAAAATACGGCGATGACAGGCGCACTCAAGTAATCGCTCGCGGGGTTAAAGATTTCTCGGTTGAAGATTTGGTTCCGAACGAAGACTCGGTGGTTTTTATGACTCGGGACGGATATATCAAGCGCATGGCTCCGGACACTTTTAAAGTTCAGGGGCGAGGAGGCAAAGGCGTAATCGGCCTCACAACCAAAGAGGAGGACATGATTGAATTTATGTTTAAAACAATGACTCATACTGATCTTTTGTTTTTTACCACTCGCGGTCGGGTTTTTCAGCTTAAGGCTTATGAAATTCCGCAGGCAACAAGAACAGCCAAGGGACAGGCAATTGTAAACTTTTTACAACTGGGCAGCGGTGAAAAAGTAACGTCCGTGTTGCCTTTGGATAAAATAGCTCATGCAAAATATTTATTTTTTGCCACTGAAAAGGGTTTGGTTAAAAAAGTAAAACTTGACGCGTTTGATAATGTTCGCAGAAGCGGGCTTATTGCAATAAAAATCAAGCTGGAAGACAAGCTTATCTGGGCAAAACCGACAAGTGGCAAAGATCAAATTCAATTAATTACCTCCCACGGACAGGCTATTCGTTTTATGGAAAAAGATGTCCGTGATATGGGCCGCACCGCTTCCGGCGTGCATGGCATTCGTTTAAAAGCTGATGACTTGGTAATCGGCATGGGCGTGATTTCCGGCGAAAAAGAAAAGCAAAAAAATTATCAAATATTAACGATTATGGGACAGGGTTTTGGCAAACGGACAGTGCTCGGGCTTTACAAAGTTCAAGGCCGCGGCGGTTCTGGAATTAAAACCGCCAAAGTAACCGCCAAAACCGGTAATATCGTAAACGCTTTTATTGTTAATACCGAAACCATGAAAGACAGAGATGTAATCATCATCTCTGAAAAAGGCCAGGTTATCCGCATGTCTTTCAAAACCATCAACAAAACCGGCCGCGACACTCAAGGTGTCCGCTTAATGCGCTTTAAAGATAAAAACGATAAGGTTGCTTGCGTTACTTGGGCGTAGGAATATTATATGCAAAACATACTAATTATTTTATTATTAATCAGCGCGATTACATGCCACAAAGAATTAATTTAAAAACCAGCAAACAAGATAACAATTTATCTGATAAACATAACTCCAAAAAACGGCAACACGATAAAATTATTGGATTTTCTATTATTGTTTTAACTACAATATTTTCGGTTTTCGGTTTTTGGTTTTTAATAAACTCTATTAAGAAAGACGCAACTAATAATACAAACAGACAACAAGCAACTAAAATAATTAATAATATCCCTGACTTACAACAAGATGAGTCAGATGAACAAGAAACAGAAGAAATAAAGGAAGATTACAAAGATGTGTCTTTAGGGAATGGATATAAAATAGTAAATGATAGCTTATATTTTCGTGATAAAAAAATAGAAAAAGCAGATCCATATTCTTTTACCCCGCTTAATAACTATTACCAAAAAGACAACAACTATGTTTTTTACTTAAAGGAAGCAATTGAGGGTTCTGATTCTGAAAGTTTTAAAATTATTGAAAGAGGATGCTATGCGCAAGATAAAAATAATATTTATTATCTAAAGCATGCTAGAAACAGCAAACCGACGCTCATTATAATTAAAAATATAGATTTTAACACTCTTGAATTTTTAAAAATTCCATTGCCTAACATGGGGTACTATTTTAAAGATAAAAATAATGTCTATATGGGAGATATGACAATAATCGGAGCTGACCCAAAAACTTTTGAGTTTATACACTATAATTATGCCAAAGATATAAATAATATATATTATTTAGGAGAGGCTTCAAATAAAATTCTTACCAATGATTTAGATAATTTTGAAATAGTAGGGTTCAAATTAAATACTTCGTATTCAATTGATAGTTTTTTTGTATATTATGATGGTGAAAAAATTGAAAAATCCGACCCTAATACTTTTAGACCATATTATGAAGATGGTTTTTGTTTAGATGATAATTATGTCTATTATCAAGGAAAAATACAGAAAAACAGTGATTCTCAAACATTTGAAATTATTTATAATAATAGCAGCAATTATTATAGAGACAAAAATAATGTTTATTATTTGGATAATAAAACATTGGAATTAAAAATAATCACAGACCAAGAGCCGTATTCTTTTAGCCATTTGCTAAATATGAAAAAACAATCGCAAGATTATAATTATATCAAAAATAATCAGCATGTGTATTATAGGGGTTTGAAGATTGAAGATGCGGATCCTGAAACATTTTTAATTATGACTGATATCATTGATGGAAAAGGCTGTTGTGTTTATATGAACGATTGCCCTTACGGAAAAGATAAAGAAAATATATATTTTCGCGGAGAAAATATTAACGCGCTTAACATAAATAATTTTGACTGTACGCAAACTCAAAATTGATAGATGGTTTTAGTGTTATGATGTTTAACTTTAGAAAAAGTAATTTGAAATAATTTTTGCTCAACTTATTCATTATTACTAAACTTATACTATGCAAAGCATATTAATTATTTTATTATTGGTTATCTTAGTTATCGGCATAATTGCGGTGATTTTTTTGTTGTTGCGCAAAAAAGATGATAATGGCAGTGATGAAAAAATGATTACAATGATGGAAAAAATTTCCGCTTTAAGCGAGCAGAATCGGGCGCTAAGGAATTCAGTTGATAATAAATTGGCGGAAACGCATAAGACAACGCAGGAGCATTTTGGCAAAACCGCAGGAG
>JAGLLI010000031.1 GCA_023140595.1 Candidatus Parcubacteria bacterium | reverse complement strand
TAATTTTTTTAATTTTTTTAAAATCGCTGTAAAGCGGAAGGAGTTTTTTGCTTAAATAATCAAAAACAAATTCTTCGTCTAGCAATTGCAATATTTTGTTCATAAATTTTTATCAATATTTTTTTTCCAATAATAAGTCCAATGCTGTTCCCAGATTTTTCTTTTTATTTCAATATACATTTTCTCAGACTTCATTTTAATGTCTCTGGTTTCAATATTGTCCAACGCGCGGATTGCGCGGATTAACTCATTACTGCCCCTTTCAATTTCATCAGGGCTCCACGCAAGCGGACCGAACGATTCTTTGAAATCTTTGCCGCTTGCCCACCAAAAAGTGCAGCTAGCCAAGCCTCTGACCAAATGCCAGCGCGCCCAAATATAATTTGAATCATGCTTATTCTTCTCAATTGTCCTGTAAGCCAAATTAGCTAAATCCCATAGGCTGTTCTGGATTTCTTTATCTTTATCCTGCCAAAGAATGTAAGGCTTGTTATTTTTTAATTCTTTCTCGGTTGAATCCCAGCTGGAATCTACAACCGCGGTACTTTTTTCTTCCGTGTTTTGTTTTAAAAATTTGGAAATAGTTAATGTTTTAAAGCCCCCTCGTTTTAAAAGTTTTTCAAATTTTCCGGTTTGATCAATATATCTAAAGCCGTATAACTCGCCGTCAGTCGCGGTTATCGCGAGTTTTTTATTATTTTCAATCATTTTCCCGATAGTGTCGGGAACAAACGAATTAGACAATTCACGCGACCGGAATATGATTTTTAATCCGCTGTTTTTATCAAAATAATTTTTAGAAAAATCATGGCTGCCGATTTTGCCCGCGCAAGATATTTCATCTAAAACAGTCCACTCATACCCAAGCGATTTTACCAGCGCGGCAGCTTCTTTGCCATAAGCCATTTCCGAGAAAAAAAAGCCTTTTGGCTTAAAATCCTTGCCAAAATGTTTTCTAAAAATCTCTTCTGATTCCAAAATTTGTTTTTTTGCCTCGGACAAGGGAATAAGCGGAAGCAAAGGATGATAAGCGGCGTTGCCGGTAATTTCCAATTGCCCTTTTTTTATTAATCCCCAAATCCTTTTTATTAAATTTTGGTACCCCAGCTCTTCCCAGCGCAAAAAAAGACACCCGTTAATATTTATGGTGAATTTGATTTCCGTGTTTTCTTCCAATGCCCGTATAATTCTTAGATAACTTTTTTCAGTCGCCTCCTTAATATTATAGGCATCAACATTGACAGGCTGGTAGATATGTAAAAAATTAATCCAAAGCATATTATTTTTTTCCATTCATCTTAATTATTTTATAATATAAATCAACATATTTTTTAGCCGGAATTTCCCATGAGTTTGATTCTTGCATTACTCTTACCGCCAAGTCTCTCCATTCCTTTCTGCTTTTAAAATTTTCCACCGCTCTTGTTATCGCAATTAAAAATTCGCGAGAGTCAAACTCTTTAAATACAAAACCGTTCCCTTTTTTTGTCTCCGGATTATAGTCGCTTACCGTGTCAATTAACCCGCCTACATGCCTGACAACAGGTATGGAGCCATAACGCATTGCTATTAATTGTGTTATGCCGCAGGGTTCCATATGCGATGGCATAAGAAACATATCTGAGCCTGAATATACTTTAGTTGCGTCTTTCGTATTGAATTTTAAATGCGCGTTTATTTTTTTAGGGTATTTTTTGATATACTTATTTACCTCATCCCTGTAATGCTTATCAGCGCCTCCCATAACCACCAATTGCACGTTAAGCTTCATAATTCCGCCAAGAGCGTCAAATAACAAATTAAATCCTTTTTGGTATGATACTCTCATAACCATTCCCATTAAAGGAATTTTTTCATCTTCGGGTAATTTAAACATTCTTTGTAAAAATTTTTTATTTAATTTTTTTCTTTTAATGCTTCTGTGATTATAATTTTTATGTAAGCCAGGATCCTTCATCGGGTTAAACGCGTTATATGATATGCCGTTCACTATGCCGAATAATTTATTTTGGCGATTTTTTAAAATTCTATGCAAGTCCTGTCCATAATGCTTTGTAATTATTTCTTCCCTATGTTGTTCGCTGACAGTGCTAATGGCATCAGCTGAAAGAATCGCTCGTTTGGCAAAATTAATATATTCAATATTAGGATCAGACAAATGGGGTATTCTTTTTCTGCCGTTATCTTTTTTCTTAGCAGGAATTTCCCACCAATTTT
>JAGLLI010000030.1 GCA_023140595.1 Candidatus Parcubacteria bacterium | reverse complement strand
CACGAAAGCACAAACAGGACGATAGGGCTCGTAGACGATCTTCTTAATTTGTCGCGCATGGAAACAGGCGGTCAATCCAATGTTGTTAAAAAAAGAATTGATTTGGATAAAATTTTTAAAGAAATAATAGAAAATAACCGGGAATTAGCGGAATTTAAAAAAGTGGATGTAGAGTATAAAAAAAATTCACCCAAGCTCACGTTAAGCATTGATCGCGATAAAATTAAACACGCGTTGAATAATATTTTTAATAATTCCATTAAATATTCTCGTAATGATAATGGAAAAGTATTAGTGGACATCAGAAAGAAAGACAAGGAAATTCTTGTTAAAATAAAAGATAACGGAATCGGCATTCCAACAGCCCAGCAAAAAAAAATATTTGAAAAATTTTTTCGAGCCGATAATGCCCAGTCTGATACGATTGGAACAGGATTGGGGCTTTCCATCGCCAAATCCATCATAGAAGCGCATGGCGGACAAATTTGGTTTGAATCCAAGAAAGGCGGCAATACGATTTTTTACGTCAAATTTCCCTTAAAGTAGTTTAAAAAATAATATCAATAAAAAATATGCCTAAAACAATTCTTATAATTGAAGATGATAATGTGCTGCAAAAAGCAATGAAAGACGCTTTGGAAGCAGAAGGATATTTAATTATCCAGGCTTTTGATGGTGAAGTCGGTTTTAAAAAGATTACGCAAGAAAAACCAGACTTGATTATTTTAGATCTGATAATGCCCTTAAAGCCGGGGGAGTGGGTTTTGAAAAAAATGAATGAAAAAGGGATGATGGACAAATATCCATTGATTGTTCTCACTGTTAAATCTGATACGGCCAATGTCAACAATCTCATGAGTTTGAATGTAAAAAATCATATTTCCAAGAGCGATTATAGCTTGGAAATGCTGGCTAAAAAAGTCAAAGAATTGATATAGCGCGCTTTACTATTTTCCGATTAGAGTTTTTATGCTGACTAAAAGCGCGTAGTCGCTTTGCGAGCATTTGCGGACTTCGCCTTCAAATTTAATGCATTGTCCTTTGCTGTCTATGGCTATAACAGATGATGCTTCTCGGATTCCAAAAATCCAATATCCATTTCCAAAATCATAGTAGAGCCACAAATTGTCTTCAAAATAACCGGGGATAACGCCGTGATTTTTTTTGAAAATGCTGTCATAATTTAAACTTAAGCCGAATAATTTGATTTGAGCGGAATAATCATTGCTAAAAAACGCTTTAAATTTAATCTGTTCATTAACGGGTTGAAAGTTGCTTATTTTACTGTCTATGACATCAGCTTCATTATAATCATTTTCACCGGCTTCAGACCAATACACGCCATTCCAGTAATACCATGTTTTGCCTTCATCATTGGATAATTGATAGTAAATATTGCCGTTGTTTTTATCTGCGGTTTCCGTAAAACCGGTCCATTTTATTATATTTGGCGCTTTTAAGGAATAGATCGGCTGGATTGCGGGAATCGGCAATTTATTAATAGTTTGATCTGTTTCTTTATAATTAAAAATTACCGCGCCGTTTGATAATTTTAACATGTTGGAATTATAAATATAATCCGCGGAGTTATTGAAATCCCAGCTTAAAGAGAGCGCTTTGATTTGGCTTGAACCGAAAAAAAATAATCCGCTGAACAAAGTTATTTTTAATATAATTAAGAATAAAAATCCGGCGACTCCGATAAGAGAAAATTTTCTTTTTAACCTGTATTTTTCAACTTCTTTTTTGTCTTCGCTGATTTTTTCCGGAGCAATAAAAATATAAACAGGCAAAGAAACAATTAAAAGAAAAAGTTCCAATAAAATTACTATCGCGGACAAGCCAATTGTTTTCCATACTCCGGCATAGATAAACTTTGTTTTTATCTCATGTATTAAACTGGAGATTCTTGAAATAAAATTCAGCCACATAATATAATCGTTAAGTTAGATTATTTATTTTTATCATTTTTATGCAAATTGCCGTAAATCGCGTATATGGGAATTGAAATTATAAGCAAAAATATTTCCAAAAGAATCAGTATAAAAACATTAACAACGGAAGCAAGCGCGTGTGAAACAAGCAATTGATTCTTTTTTTTGTGAATTAAAGAAGTTGTATGAAGTATTAAATTAGCCAGCCTTGTCCGCATAATAAAATTTAATTAAAATAATGATTTTTTAATTTTATCTGATAGTTCGCTTAAATCCGTGGAAGCTTTTTTATAATAATCAAAGGCTCCAAGTTCCATGCCTTTTTTTATCTCTTCTTCCTGCCC
>JAGLLI010000003.1 GCA_023140595.1 Candidatus Parcubacteria bacterium | reverse complement strand
TGACGGTAGTATTCTGTATGACCCGGATTTTGTGCAGTATATCGCACTCAGGGCAGATGCCTTAGGTCTTCCTTTTGACCCTGTTATAAAAGATGGTTATCCTGCAATTAAACATTCACCTTTAATTCACCAAATATTTTACCTAAATAAAGATGGATTATTATGTTGCGCTTTTCTTGATGATAAACCAAGGATAGTGTTAACGATACCAAGATAGTGCTAACACTACAACATCGTGCAAAATGGCTAGATTTAATTTACAACTTGAATTTAGCCATTTTTTTATTTTTCAAAACCTATCTAAAAACCGGCTCAATCTCTCGCTTTACCGCCCAGGCATGAATGCCAGGGCTACATTTTTATTTTTTAATCCCGCTGAAGCGGAATATTATTAATAACGTTTTTACATACAGCCCGATTTATCTGGCTTAAAAAATTATCAACTTAGCCCTGACATTCATGCCTGGGCGGCTACTCGCCCCCATCATCATTTCGCCAGCGGTAGTGGATTTGTTTTACTTTTAATATTTTAACTTGATAAATATCAGGGTATGTATTCTCGTCGGTAGAGGCTGAATCGTTTGCGCTTAAAAGCGTTGCTGAATAATCATAGCTGGAGCTGGCAAAATCGTAATTGAATATTAAATTAAAATCCAAAGTGCAAGTGTTAACCGCGCAGGTAGAGGTGCTGCTGTCGGATATAATCACGGCTGAATTATTATCAGCGCCGGTTTCGCTAAAACTGTTAGATGATTGGCTCCATGTAAATTCCAAATTACTAAAAGGCGAAATATCGTCTTCTTTGTCTGCCAGCCTTAATTTAACCGTGTCCAAAGTAGTCCAGCCGTTTTCTTCGCTGATTGTTGCCTGAAAATTCCACTCGCTAAGCCCGTCGGCTATAATATAATTGCTTGCTTCCGGATTTTCAAAAGTTAAAGAATCGTTTGTAACCGAAGACTCTGTTTTAATAACCACCTCTGTGGACGAAGCCTTGTTGCCGTATAAATCATAAGCCCAGATATTAAATACATACTCCGTGTCCGGATTTAAATTACCGACTGTTGTTGAGGAAGTATTATTGTATAATTTATAATCCAAATCAAAGTCAATCACTTCGTCCTCGCCGCTCTCGCCTTCGGTTACGCCGCCGGTTCCGGCTTTATAAAAAATTCTATACTTTGAAAAATTTGTTTCAGTAGTAGTGGCACCGAATATTAATTGAATTGTAGAGGTGGAAATTATTCCTTCGCTTAAAACGCCGGGAGCGCTTGGATCAAAATTATCTATCGTTGTTGTGGCAAAAGCCGAGACATTCTGATTGTCGCGGCCGTCATGGACTGTTAAGCGAAAACAATAAGTGTCATTAGCGCCGTCAACATCTACGGCGGAAAACCAGTCAAACTGCAAAGTATTGGTAGCGCTGGTTGTAATATTTCTTATTTGATATTCTTTTGCGTTGTCTATTGACGGAACGCCGCCGCTTCCGCTGATATTAGTATCCAAGCTGGGATCGCCTGATGATAAAAAAGCGCAAGTATCTCCGGCTTCGTATTCTATTTTAGCAGTTGAAATATTGCTATTAAAATCACGAACATCAATTGAAATGTCTACTGTTCCGGAGCCGTCATCTTTTTGTCCGGTTTCAGTAGAGTTAATTTGACTATCCGGAGTTTTGTTAGTTGTAATATTTACTTCGCTTGAGCCGGACACATGTCCGAAAAAATCATAGGCGTAAATACTAAAATAATAAGTTGTGTTTTCCAAAAGTCCGCTTGCCGAAGTTGTGGCAACATCATTAAAATTAATATTTCCCAAATTAGCATCGGTTGACGAGCTTAAAGCATAATCTGATTCCGTTACCGGACTTGAAGTTGAATAATAAATTATATATTCAGCAAAGTTAATATCGCTTGAAGCCGCGCCAAAAGCTAAATCTATGCTGTCCTTGGTGGTAGTTCCCCATTCCGACAAGGCGCCTGGGGCAGCCGGCGCTGTGTTTGGCGTATATTGTACCTGAATATATATTTGATCAATATATAAAAAATTATCAGTGGAATTTGAAGAATTTCTCGCCCAAATATTAACATGCAAATCCTTTATTTCCTGCCATGTCCAAGCGGCCGGATATAATGGACGCGCCGTATCATTGGTTATATCTATGTAATCAGGCTGATTATCATCTATTGTGCCGATATTGCCGCCTGCAATTTTAATGCCGATTCCCTCAACATTGCCATTAAAAATCGGCTGCACAAAAGCGCTGATTACCGTGCTTTCCACTTTGCCTTCAAAACCAATTTTTACGCCGGTTATATCGCCTCCCAAATCCTCGGAAGTATTAGCTGTTGAGCGAATATAATAATCCGGTTCGCCGGCGGCGCCGGTCTTTTTCGAAATATTTCTTGCAGCATAAAAGTTAATGCCGTTATCTTTAGCGTAACCCGGATCAAGCCAGCCTGAATGCATAATACCAGTGGAAGTGCTGACGCTAGACAAATCAGAAGCGATCTGCAAATAGGCGTCTTCAGCTGTTTTGCTTGGCTCATATTCTGCTTCAATCCAAAAACTGTCCAAATAAGCCGTAAACAAAGTGTCGTCATTTGCCAAACCTTCAAATTTAATCTGTAAATCTTCCACATTTTCCCAGCTTTCCAAAAACGGCGCTTCATATCTAAAGTAACCGTTGTTTAAAGAATTAGACATTTGCTCCGCGCTTAAAGTATCCAGCTTGTGCCAAATTATGTCTTTAGTGCCACTGGCGATTTTAGATAATGAATACCAAATTACAATCTTATCTTCAGCATCGGCGGTCTTGTCCGCCATCTTGTCCGCCATAGCTTCAGCGAAGGAGGAAACTTCAGCGACGGAGGAAATATCATCATCAAGAGAAGACAAACTGCTCATAGCAAAAGAAAAATTAATAGTCGCTTGCTTAAATTCCCCCAAATTATTAAGCCCTAATATTTTTTTACCTGCTTCCTGCGCCCGCGCCGATAAAGCGCCGATATATTTTTTAAAATAATCAAAAAAAGAAATTGGCGTCTCAATAATATCTGCTTCTTCCACCGATTCTATTTCAACTTCTAATTCAATTTCTTTATTCTCAATAATCTCAACTTCAACTATTGGCTCAATAATTTCTTCATCAACAACAACGTCAACTAAAATATTTTCTTCATATATTTCAATCGTGTATTTAATAACTTCTTCGGCTTGCTTATCAACCTGAATTTCTAACTCCTCTTCTTCTGCGTCATCTGCTTTAATGTCAAAACTTTCTTCGCCAATATCTTCTTCTTCAATCACTTCTACGTTCTCAGGCTCATCATCAATTATTAACTGATCTTCTGCCTCAATTGTAGAATCTATAATCTCTACCTGAACAGGAATATTATTTAAAATTTCATCTTCATCTTTTAAAAACATAAATTCACCCAAAAAAAGGCTGGCATTTCCTCCTGAATAAAAAGCGGAAGTCTCATCGGAAAATTTTAACAATGAATCGTTTGATAAAAGCTCAGCTGTTCCATTTAATTTTTCCAAATTCCACCAGCCCGATTCAAAAGACTCATTTTCATTTTCAGATGAATAAAAACTTGGATACAAATTAATAATTTCCGTACCGCCCCCGATTGCTTTAATAGATGAAATAATAAGGTCTAGGGGCAAAAAAACGAAAAAAATCAACAAAATCAACAAAGTCCCGAAAACAAAACGCCAGCCGGAACTTTTACGCCTGTTCCGGCTGGTTGTCTTGTTTTTAAATCCTGAAAAAAAACTATTTTTTCTCTGGCTTATTTTTCTTTTTTGTAAAGCAAACATGGGGATTTTTGCTTTAGGGCTATTGCCCTATTTTGTGCCAAATTTGAGGCAAAAAAGGAATCTCAAAAAGACAAATTTTGTTCTGTATTATTTAAATTTTGTGAACTTTCATTAATATTAATATTTTTATCTAAAACCAAATAAATTATATAAAAACTCAACAAAGAAAAACTGATAATTATCACCAATAATAGCGGTAAAGAATATTTAAAAGTCTTAAAAAATAACTTTATAATACCCAATTCCATTGCAAGCATCCGTCCGCGATTTGCTAATTTTTCCTTAAAACTCAATTTTGCGTCAGCTTTGCCTTTATTCTTATAAGCCATAACCGCGTCCACCGTAGTCATCCACGCAACAGTACAACAAACCTGTTTTCCGGGAATTTTCCCGGCTCTAATCAATTGCCCGATATAATCAGCGGAATAACCGGAAACCTTAGCCGCGTCTTTTAATGAAATTAGAGCTTTTTCGTTCATTTTTTAAATTTATCTAATTTTAGCATTTCTCGACCCTCGAGATTGTAATTTTTCATAAAAATCTCGAGTAGCGAGATTTTTCTTTTCTGATTATATTGTACCATTTTTAAGGGTTAAATTGCAAGTGGCGGGTTTGTGGATATCTTTTTTAATAAACTGCGCAAATAAAAAAGCGGGAAAGCTAATTTGAACTAAATTAGCTTTTACCCGCTCGTTTGAATCTTGTTGAATTGACGGTAATTTTAGAATTGGGCGACCGTCTTCGCCCGATGTTTAAAAAAGATCAAAATCCATAGCCTCCTCTATGGAGTCAACACAAGTGTAGACGAGATTCTGCTCGTCTACATATCCATACCGATCTTCCGTGCCAAGACACAGAAGATGGTCTCCATTTCGAATATCGCCATATCCGAAATGATCTCCTGCCCAGTCATCTGGGCGAGTTTCAGGAGGGTTTTTGCCATGCTTTCCGTTCATTTGCCCCTGATATGAATACACAGAGGATCCGACAACACGGACATGAAACTCTTTTTTAACGCTTTCTACGAGAGGCTGAATTTCTTCTCTCGTATACTTATTTGCGTTATAAAAAATTTCTAAAAAATTTTTTTTATCCATTTTTTTCTCCTTTTATTTTTTGCTCAAAATTGAGCGTTTTAAAAATTTATCAACCTATCTAAAACAACAAGCCATTTGTTATCTTAGAAGGCAGATAAATCCATAAATTAGAAATAAAAAAAAATGAAATTTTTTTAATCTGCATTATTCAATTGTAAAAAACGGTTATTGTCTTGAACTATGATTTTTTTGATTATTTTGATGGGCTATGATTATGTTTTTTATTAGCGATTATATTTATCATTATAATCAGATAAATCATAATTCAAAATTTATTTATTTGATTTTTAATCATAGCATACTATTGAAAACTTGTCAAACGATTTTAACCCTTATGACATTTCTAAATAGCCTTGACAACGATTTTAACCCTTTTTTGCTAATTTTAGAGAAAAAATATTTTAAAATAATTACCAATCATTAGCTAACCGCAAAAATAAATAAATCAGCCATAGCAACAAACATATTATCGCGTATTGGGGAAAACACGCAAATCGTTGAAACGAACGCGCCGCGGCGCGTTCCTACGGATGGACGCAAATAATTGTCTTTTTTGGGTATTTTTGGTAGTATTTAAGTAGTCGCTTTAAATATTGATGATTTCCATTCATAAAACATTTTGATTGGAAATTTATATAATTATTTTGACTTATTTTAAATGGAAAAATAATGAGTGCAGATATCACTTGTTATCGGAAATAAATTTATTTTTTGTCCTTTAATAAAAAATTAGAATTGGGCTAATAAAGGGAGGTTTTATGAAAATATTTATTATTTTATATTTTGTTGTTCTTTTCGGAGGTCTTTATCGAACGATGTTTAAGCCAAAAAAGAAACAATATTTAACGTGTCCCAAAACAGGTCGGTTAGAAATTGATTCAGAAATTAAAAGCCCATGTTTAGACTGTCATAGATCTTTTTACAAAACAGTATAACTTCAAGCGGAGGGATGCCCAACCTTCCGCCCAATTCTAATTTTTTATTTAACAATAAGGAGTGACAAAAATAAATTTACATCCGATAACAACGCGATATCTGGCTACATAAAATTTCTTAATATTAATTACAATAATGAGAAAAATTTTATTCCGACCCAAATTTTTAATTCTCTTTTCTTTATGATAAAATAATAATGTAGAGAATTAAAAACTTCAGATATCGGTGTTCATTATACGCAATAATAAAAAGCCTCCTTAATTAAAATAAAAAATTAATAATTTTGGCAATTTATTTTCTGCGCCTAATTTACACTATAATAATTAAATAACACAACAAAATTATGGAAAAACCTAAAATGCCATCGGCAGAAGAAATTCAAAAGTCAATTGTTGACAGGCAAGTAAAGCCCAAATCTTCAATTGAATTAAACGCACCAAAGTACGAGGAGGCAATTAAAAAAATCAAGGAAATCAAAACAGATGTCGAGAATAATTGGACAGCCAATGACGGTGGACTTACAATGGCAGCAAGCGATGTTTTGTCTCTAGCCAATTCATTAGAAAAAGAGATTGAAAAAGGTGAACGCCCCGACTGGGTTGATGACGAGGAAGATGCTCGTTTCAATACTGACACGGGAACTGAAAGTGATCTTTATGATATTGCCTATGAATATTGGAATAGCCAAAAATAAATTGCCAAAATTATTAATTTTTTTAATAAGGAGTGAGGCTTTTTATTACAGCGCATAACAACGCGATAAGCGGTTACAGGATGAGGCTTATTATTAATTTAACAAGGAACAAACCCCATCCTTTCACCCAAATTTTGAAAATGATAATAAAACTTAGTAAGGTATTTTCAAAACTTCGCTTCATCGGTAAACGTTAGCTGAAATAAATAAATTCTTTTCGGCTATCGCCGAAAAATTATTCGGGCAATTTTTATAAATTTTTATGAGCGTTGAAAAACCAGAAATTGAAAAGTTACATTTTGATTCAAATCATTCTGAATTGGAGTTGAACCCAGAAACAACACAGAAATATGCACGGATCCTTGAAAAAGAAATCGGGCACGGATTCACGGTTGATGGGATTATAGAAATTGGTTCTTATGCCAAAGGAGAGGCCGTGCCCGGCTCGGATATTGATACACGAGTGTATGTGTCGTCACCAGACTATTTTATCTGGCAAACCTCGGGAAGTCGCCACTCAGATTCCAAACAAAAAGAAGCAGAACAAAAATTTTCTGATTTTCTTCAAACAAACCAAGAAAAACCACGCCTCACACTCGACTGGTTTGATTTTAATAATTCAATAGCCAAAAAAATTTGCACCCAACTTGGCATTAATGTAGAATTTGGCTTGACAGATAGCAGGTTCGCAGAATATGAACTAAATCACCTCGATACTCAACCAACAGCAGAACATCAACTGATTTTAGAAAGTAATCCTGTTTATGACTCCACCGGTTTTCTGGCTCGAAAAAAATCAAAAATGAAAGAAAGAATATACACACCAATGGTTAAATTTTATCAAGAACGATACTTGGAAAGTTTGCCGTTTGAAATCTACACACATTTGCAAGCTCACAAAATGGATAAATGGAAGTTAGAGAAGAGCCGTCAAATTCAGTGGGTTAAATGGGCGGTTCGCTCCATTAGAGACGCAGTCGGCACAAAATCTTATATACAAAACGGCAAACTGATTTATAAAAAAGAAGATGTTTTAAATTTTTGTTATCCTTCTTTGCCATCAGAAAATATTAAGGTTATTGAAGAATTATATCGCTGGAAAACTGACCTCACTACCAGAGAACAAATGGTTGACGATTTTCTTGCAAACCCAGATAAATATTTTGCGTTATTCAAGGAATACACAAAAAAACTAGAGGATATTGTAAAACGAATAAAAAATTTATAAAATTTGCCCGAATAATGCTCGCTATCGCTCGCGAATTTATTTACATCAGCTAACAGCGTGTATCTGGTTCGCTCTTTATGCAAAGAGCTCACCCAAATTTTATTTATTCTTTTCTTTATTAAAAAAATAATGTAGAATAAGTAAAACTTCAGATGACACGCAAACGTTATGTGAAATTAAAAAATTATGAAAAAAATACTAATACATAAAGACGCTAGAGGTGTAATATATCGAATTGAAATTGGTGATGTATATTTTAATTTAATGACACGTAAAAAAGGAACTTTATTAAGTGGTGATTTTCACCCATACACTCAATACGACCTTATCTTAAAAGGTGAATTTAAGATTACTCTACGTAAAAACAAAAAAGATGTGGTCATCAAGAAAAAAGCCAATGAATTTATAAGTATTCCACCTAACACACCTCATTTATTTGAATCACTAACAGACACAATAACTATAGAATGGTGGGATGGTCCATTTGAGCAGAAAATATACAAACCGTACAGAAAACTTGTGGACGAAAATATTAAAACGTTTAATGATCAATAATTTTTTCAACATCACATAACACCTTCATATGCGGTTCCAATTAAAAATAAAAAAAATCTTTTAACATATGATATATCTAATCGGTGGCTCACCTAGCGGTGGTAAAAGCATTTTATCACGCAAGCTGTCTAAAAAACTAAACATCCCTTGTCTTTCTACGGATAATATAAGGCAAATAATTTTGCCATATTTTAAGAGTAAGGAGCGAGATAAAAAGTTTCCATTTGAAAAAATGTTCGATTTGGCCGCCATTGATAAATATTTTTTGAAATATAACGCTCGCCAGATTGTTAACGCTGATATCGTTGAGTCACGAACGGCTTGGCCCGGAATTAAACAACTGATTACGCATTTGCTTGATTGCAAAATGGATTACATTGTTGAAGGCGTTTATCTCCTGCCAAGCCTTATAAAAGATTTCAAGTCTAACCGCAATGTTAAAATTCTGTTTTTAGCCAAATTGGACGAAGAAAAAATATACGATGGTTTCCACAAGAGCGAAAATAACGATAACTGGATTAAAAATATTAAAGATGAAAAAACTATCCGTTTAGCGACCAAATCTATGAGTGCTTACGGCGTTTATTTTGAAAGAGAAACCAAAAAGTATAATTTTAAGTTTATTAACACAGAATATAATTTTTCACGTCAAATAAACACGGCTGTACATTTTTTAACGAATTAAAAAAATTTTAATTACTTTATCTCCACCCAAATTTTCTAATTTTTTTCTGGTAGGCTTCCAGCCAATTTTACCAAAAAAATTAGAAAACTTCGCATATACTAAATGTTATGTGCAATATTATTCGGAAGAACTTTAGAAAACTATTTAATATATAAAGAACTTGACAATTATATGAAAATATTTTTTGTAAGACATGGTCAGACAAATTATAATATTTTAGACTTATGTAATGATAATCCAACTAAAGATGTCCACCTTACTGATTTAGGCAAACAACAAGCTGAAATAGTTGGAGATAAAATTAAAAATATTGATTTGGATTTAGTAATAATCTCAGAATTGCCCCGTACAAAAGAAACGAATTCCATAATTACAAAAAATCATCAAGTGGAATTCAAAATTGATTCTAGAATAAATGATAGAAAAACGGGATTTGATAGCAAACCTGTTTCTGATTTTTTCAAAGCATTAGAACCAGATATTTTTAATTTAAAATTTAATAATGGAGAGTCTTTTAAAGAAGAAAAACAAAGAGTGTATTCTTTTTTGAGTGAATTAAAATCATTAAATTATAAAAATATTCTTGTTGTAACACATAGCGAAATTCTGCAAATAATTAATGGATATTATAAAAATTTGTCTGACCAAAAAATGTGGAATACTAAGATAGATAATTGTCAAGTTCTCGAAGTGGATATATAATAAAGTTCTTCCTGCGTCATACTGTCGCTCCGTTTCACTACGCGATTTTTTCTTGCAGAAAAAACACATAACAACGCGATAAGCGATTCAGGAATTTTCTTAAAATAATATATAATAATGAGAAAAAATTCCTTCTCCCAAATTTTGCAGATGAATAATAATATTAAAAAGGAATCTGCAAAACTTCGCTTCATCGGTGAGAGTTGTGTGCAATTTAGAATAAGCCACTCGAAAATATTTTTTAAATATTTAAGTTAAATTATGCATACTTCTAATAATTCAAAAATAAATGTAATATTAATACATGGTAAGGATACAGATCCAACAAAAAAATGGTATCCGTGGCTAAAAAAAGAAGTTGAGAAAAAAGGTGTTAAATTTATTGCGCCAAAGCTTCCAAAAGCCGAGGACCCTGTGCTGATTGAATGGTTGAATGAAATTGAAAATTCAAAACCAGATGAGAATACTATTTTTGTGGGACATTCTCGAGGAGGTGTTGCAATTTTGCGCTGGATTGAAAAGCTGCCAGAAAATAAAAAAATAAAAAAAGTAATTTTAGTTGCCGCGAACAATCCTGCTGTGAGCGAGAAAAATCAAAAAAAAGACACACATGGTTTTTACGAATTAGGAGAATACAATTTTGAGAAAATAAAACACCACTGTAATAATTTTGTGGTTTTACATTCTAAAGATGACGAATGGGTGCCTTTTTCTGCGGGTGAAGAAAATGCGAAAGGTTTAAATGCAAAATTTCTTAAATTTAATAATAGAGGGCATTTTGGAAAAAAATTACCAAAGCAAGAAATTTCTGAATTACTGAATGAAATATTAAAAGAAATATAATAAGGAGTTTTGGGGAAAGGGAATTCACCCCTTTAGTTCCCCTCTTCCCTTTCCCCAAAACAAAAAACAAAATTAAATTCTTTAATATATGGCAGTTACCAACGGTTCAAAAGCGTTTATCAAAAATAAAAAACTTGGCAAATATTTATTCTGCCTGCGAGATAACAAGCCAGACATCCCAAATCCAAATTGTTGGAGCTTGTTTGGCGGAGGTATTGATTCTGGCGAAACACCGCTTGAGGCACTTAATAGAGAGTTAAAAGAAGAAACAAATATTGAAATATACGACATTAAATTATTAGATAGTCATGACGTTACATTATATGTTAAAAATAAACCATACACTATTACTGGAAATATTTTTTTAGCCCACACAGACGCAGAGCTAAACGACATTGAATTATACGAAGGGCAAAAGGTTGATTATTTTACAATAAATGAAATTAAGAAAATGAAAAATATTGCCTCAACTATGCCAAATTTTTTGGAAAAATATAAAAAATACTTAATATAAAGAATTTAAATTTTATAAATATTAAAATTTTAACAAGTTTATGAGTATTACAATTATTACTTTATGGATTATTGCAACCTTTTTCATTGGTTCAATCGCAGGAATTCTTGGAAAACGATATGGCGTTGTATACCCAATAGCTTTAGTTTCTGCTCTCGTTGTTATGGCAAATATTTTTGCTAATAAAATTGTTCAGTTTGGATCGTTTACTGTTCCCGCAGGAGTTATTACATTTTCAATGATTTTTTTTATTACTGATTTGATCTCGGAAAAGTGGGGAAAAAAAGAAGCAAAACAAGCTATTTGGGCTGGCTTCTTTTCAAGTTTAGTCTTAGTGATTTCGGTTTATATTGTAATTCATTGGCAACCTGCTATTTTTGCAACGGAATTCTCTGAAATGTTTGCTAAAGTTTTAGCGCTAACTCCAAGAATTAGTTTGGCAGGTTTTGTCGCTTATTTAATCTCTCAACATCATGACATTTGGGCTTTCCATTTTTGGAAAAAGAAAACAAACGGAAAACATCTTTGGCTAAGAAATAATGCCTCAACAATTGTAAGTCAACTTATTGATTCTGTAGTTTTTATAACAATTGCATTTTATGGCGTATTTCCTATTTGGAACATGATTTTAGGAATGTGGATTGTAAAAGTGATAATTGCGTTAATTGATACCCCTTTTATGTATGGTGCAATTTGGCTAATGGATAAAATAAAAATAAAAGAATAAAAATAAGGAGTTTTAAAAAATAAGGCGATTATTTATATAATTTCATGTAGCACATTCTATAGAATGTGCTAAAAATAATTTAAAACAAAATTACTAAATACTTTAAAATATATGAGATTAATAATTACCCGGCACGGGGAAACAATTGAAAATATAAATAGAATTTGCCAAGGGCAGACAGATGGCCAATTATCCAAAAAAGGAACTGAGCAAGCCAAAAAACTTGGAATAAGATTTAAAGACAGGAAAATTGATGTAATTTATTCAAGTGATTTAAAAAGAACCGTTGATACTGCCAAGAAAATCTTAAAATATCATCCGAATTTAAAATTAAATTTAGATAAAAGAATTAGGGAAAGATTTTTTGGCAAACTGCAAGGCAATCCATTTCCGAACGATTGGGATTGGAAAAATATTCCAAAAGACGTTGAGACAAGCGAAAATATATACAAAAGAGCAAAAGAATTTATTGATGATATTTATTTAAAGCACAAAGATAAAACAGTTTTGGTTGTTTGCCATGGCGGAATTAAAAAGGCTCTTTTAACAGTAATTCATAATAAACATTTTTCAGAATTTGGAATTTGGGAAAAAATTAATAACACATCTGTTTCTGAGTTTGACATAGAGAAAAACGGAAATCATAAAATACATATTTTAAATTGCACCAGCCATTTAAAATAAATTTATCCATAATAAACTATGCCAAAGAAAAAAATAATCAAACAAAAAACAATTATTCTTTTTGAAGACGCGCCTGTTCGCAGGATATGGTCGGACAAGGAAGAAAAATGGTATTTTTCTGTTGTAGATGTAGTAAAAATTCTTGCTCAAAATAATCGACCGCGAAAATATTGGGATGATTTAAAAAGAAAACTTAAACAAGAAGGATGTCAGTTGTCCGAAAAAATCGGACAACTGAGATTATTGTCTAATGATGGCAAAAAATATCTAACTGATGTTGCTGATACAAAAACAATGTTTCGTATTATTCAATCAATACCATCGCCAAAAGCCGAACCGTTTAAAGTATGGCTTGCTAAAGTCGGTTATGAAAGATTGCGAGAAACTGTTGATCCGGAATTATCTGTTAATAGGGCAAGAAAAAATTGGAAAACGGCTGGCAGGTCTGAAAAATGGATTGAACAGAGAATGAGAGGACAGGAAATCAGAAATAAATTAACTGATTATTGGAGTGAAAACGATGTTCAGGAAGGTTTGGAATATGCAAAACTTACAGATATTATCCATAGAGAATGGGCAGGATTAACCACAATGGGACATAAAAAAATAAAAAATCTTAAAAAAGAAAATTTACGCGACAATATGACGGATGCCGAATTGCTTTTTACCGCGTTGGCTGAATTATCAACTACTAATGTTGCTAAAAAAGACACGGCAAAAGGTTATGATAAAAACGCGGTTTCAGCTAAAAAAGGCGGAGGAGTTGCTAAGCGCGCCAAAAAAGACTATGAATTGCAAACAGGGCAAAAAGTTGTGAGCAAGAATAATTTTTTGCCTAAAAAAAGACGGGTTAAAAAATTAAAAACAAATAATTAACTGCCTAAAACAATCTTTAATATATGCCACTGGATTTATTTAAAAAAACTTCAATACCGGAACAGTTGCCCTGTGAAATGCAAGGCATAATTGTTGAATTAAAAAAATCTTCTGATAAAGAAGATTGTCTTGGGCGCGCGTATGAAATTTTAAGCAAAAAATATCGCGGCTATCGCGTAAAAACTTACACAAAATTTTTTGATATTTTCAGTAAGGACACAGCGAAAATTTGGCAAAAAAACGTATTTTTGCATTGCACAAACATAAATTACATAATGCGAATATTATTAATCAAAAGCGGATATTTTAATGAAGATGAAATAAAAATTAAATGGGCTTTTGTCTGGTGTATTTCACCGCATCAATATTTGCAAGTAAAAATTAATAATCATTGGATTAATATTGATATTTGGGGCAATACTTTTGGGATTAAGTTTGGCGATTACGCACATGGATTTCATTAATTTAAAACTATATCTCTTCCAATATCTTTAATTCCGGCTCATCTTCTTCTAAATTCCAAACCGCGAAAGTTGCTTTTTGAAAAACCGCTCCCAATGTTCCGGGGTTAATAAATAAATAATTATTTTTCTTTTCTATCCAAGGCTTGTGCGTATGCCCGTAAAAAATTATATCGCACTCGCCTTTTTTTAAAACATAATCCAGTAAAAACGGCTCATGGCAAAGGCCGATTTTTTTTCCTGCCAATTCAAATCTTGCAATCCGACCTGAATAAATTATATTTTTATATTTTTCAGGCTCGTCTTCTTCAAAAATTTCCATATTGCCGCGAACCAAATATATTTCTTTTTGAAAATTATCTGCCAAAAATTTTAATGTTTCCGAATTCGTCACATCCCCGCAGCAAAAAATCTTTTCAATATTACTTGCCTCGCAATAAGCAAGACATTTTTTTAAATTAACGATATTATCGTGAATATCAGAAATTATTGCGATTTTCATATAAGATTAAAATTTACGATTTCATAAATCATACCGACAACAAACAGTCCTATTAACAAATAAACAAGCGCGTTTGACGGTTTGCGCGTGAACATCGGCAGTTTGCTTTTTTTCTTTTTTATTTTTAAAAATACAATAAGCATTATAATAGCGCAAAAACCGCCTCCAACCGCGCCGATAAAACTTATAACACCGATTAAATCCGTGATTCCCGCTAAATATAAAAAATAAGGAACAAAAATTGCCAAAGCCCAAGAAAGCGTTTTGTTGACTTTAAAATCCCACCAAAGAGTCTCTTTAATTGATTCAGCCACACCGATTATTGAAGTCATTATGCTGAACAAACCAAAAATCAACACTAAAGTAATAACGCCGTTAGCAAGAATCTGCTGAACGCCGACAAGCGCGTCAGGAGTTGTGTTCGCGCCTGAAACGCCCACTATTACAAATACAAATAAAGCCGAAATCAATGAAGACAAAAGCATGCTTATTCTGATTACGCTTTTAAATAAAACCACGTCTTTTTTAATCAGCCGCCCCACTATCGGTAAGGAACCTTCCCCACCCAAAGCCATTAACATGGCACCGTATGGAAGTAAAATATTTCCATAATCAATCGTCAAATAATTTTTTGCTTCAATTGTATCCCAGCCCTTGTAAACCATTAAGCCAATCACAAAAAAAAGCAGGGCTGACATATACAGCTCCGCTTTTGAGATCGCTCTTATCCCATTAAAAACTACAATTGCCGCCAAACCGACAATAATGCTCGCGTACAAAATTAAATTTTCTCCCAAAAACTGACTTAATAATTGCCTTAAAAAAATACTGGAAATAATAATATAAGCAATCAAAGCGCCGTAATTTCCAATCAACTTGGCCGCAAAAACCGCCCATTTCCCCTTAAGCCCCAAATATTTTTCAACATAACCGGGCAAACGATGAAACGAACGATTGATCACGATCATATTGGCGTAAATCAAATGTAATAAATATTGAGCCGGACCCAAAATCGCCAATAAAATTATAAATACCAGCCAGCCCGACCTAACCGTTAAATATGGCAATCCAAACATGCCAACTCCGATAATATAACCGACCATCACAGCTATCGCCTGAAAATATCTTTTGTTTTTTTTGTGGTTTTTTTTGAACATTAATACTACTTCCTAATATTAATATCATAATTGATTTGTTCAATCTTTCTTAGATTGCCTTTGGCTTGATCGTATTTGGTTCGCAAATAGCCTGTCATGTCAAATTCAACCAATTCATGCAAAATATCGCTGATAATATTTTTAATTTTTTTCACCTCGTCATAATTCCCTGCTGACGCTTGATTAACAGCTCTTCTCACAAGCTCGCCTGTTAAATCGCAAATTCCGCCTAAATAACTTTCATAACTTAATTTAACGCCCTTGAATTTATCAATTTTTTCATTATTCAAAACCATACAAAAAGTTTTTGCTTCCGCGTATTCTTCAACACCCGCCCTGTACGAACCTTCTTGGTTTAAACGGACATAGCCAAACTTTTTTTCCAATTTTATTAATATTTTTTCAATTTCATTTAAGCTTGCGAGAGCCTTCTCTTTATCAAAACGATGCAAAGCGAAAATCACGCGCTTTGAATCGTGCAAAACAACATTTGCCAAACTGATAATCTGCCTGCGCTCGCTATTATTCTCTAAATAATCTTTTTTTAATTTTTGAATAAATTTTTTGTTGATCATAATATTTTAATGTTAATGGTTAAAAGTTAATTATTAACTGTTATTTGTCCTCCGCCATTCTAAACACCTCATCAACTGAAGTAACTCCGTCAATCACTTTTAAAAGACCGTCTTGCGTCATGGAAATGGTGCCTTTTTTGGCGGCTGCGTCGCGTATGTCATACTCGCTGATATTTCCAGACAAAATTAATTTTTCCATTTGCGCGTCAATCACGATTATTTCATATATTCCAATACGGCCTTTGTAGCCGATTCCCTGACAAGCATCACAGCCATCGCCTTGATAAAATTTTAAATTGTCAAAATCTATATTTTCTTTTTCTTCTTTGGGAAGTTTTTTTAATATTTCAAGAATTTTTTCGCGCTTTTCATCTTCAAGTTTAATTTCTTTTTTGCAATTCTCGCATATCTTCCTGACTAAGCGCTGGCCAATCATCGCGTTTATGGCCGGCGCCAATAAAAACGGTTTTGCTCCCATTGATAAAAAGCGCGGCACTGTTCCGGCGGCATCATTAGTATGAATTGTTGACAATACCAAATGGCCGGTTAATGACGCTTGAATGGCAATTTCGGCGGTTTCCAAATCGCGAATTTCTCCAACCATAATTATATCCGGATCTTGGCGCACGACTGACCTTAGGCCTTGAGCAAAAGTATATTTTTCGCTTATCTGCGATTGGTTCACGCCTTCCAGCTGGTATTCAATCGGATCTTCAATGGTTATGATTTTTGTTTCCTGACTATTTAATTTTTTTAAAATCGCGTAAAGCGTTGTGGTTTTGCCGCTGCCGGTCGGTCCGGTAGTAATAATCATGCCATTCGGCCTTACCACTTCTTTTTTTAATTGCTGAAAAGCGCGGTCTCTGATGCCTAAATCTTCAAAACCCAGTCCGACTGAGCTGGATTTAAGAATACGCATTACCACGCTTTCGCCGAAATTTGTCGGCAAAAATGAAGCGCGAATATCAATTCTTTCTTTTGCGGTAATTAATGATAATCTCCCATCTTGCGGCTTGTCAGTAATATTTATTTTTACCTTTGCTAAAACTTTTAAGCGGGAAATTATTTTTTTCCATAACTCCTTGTCAACCGTTGCCGCGTCATGCAAAACGCCGTCTACGCGAAAACGCACTTTTATTTCTTCTTCTTCCGCTTCAATGTGAACATCGGATGAGTCCAGTTTTATTGAAGCGGACATAATCATAGTAACAATATCGGTAACTTTTGCCTTATCAATTTCCGATTGCAGATCGCGAAAGCTTGAAAATTTCTCGCTGAATTTATTAAGATCCGCTTCGGTCAGCTCCACTCCGCGCGATATTTTTCTTACTTTTGGAATAGCTTTATAAAGTTCTAAGGCATAATCAAGGCTATTTTGCGAAATTAAATAAACTTCGCCATCGCAATAAAATTCCGTGCATAATTTTTGCAGCATATCCGCTACATCCTTGTTTTGCGGAGCAATCGCGCCTAAACGAATTTTTTTGCCGTCATAAAAAAAACAAACAGCCTTAATCTTTTTGGCATTTTCTTCTTTGATTAGCGATAATGCTTCAGGACTGATTGGAAAACCAAACAAATCAATGTAAGACACTCCCAAACCGGCGGCTTCGGCTTCTGCTTTTCTTTCCATTTCCTTTATTTTAATTTGTTTTTGCTTGGACTGAAACTTTGACTGCGCGCTTTCATCATCAATAACATCACCGCCGCTTGAAGCCGCGATCAAATCTTCAATTGATTGAACTTTTTGCGCCATAATATTTATATTTAAATAAAGAAGACAAAAAGCCTTCTTTATTTTATGTCTAAAACAGTTTAATCTTTTATTTTAAGCCTTTATTTTTTTATCAAATATTCTGCTTATCTTGCTTGCGCCGCCCCTGCCAATCAATTCTATAAAAAGATATGTCCAGGAAGAAATCTGAAAAGTGGCAAGCATGGCGCCTATAAACACTATCATAATTAAAAACAAA
>JAGLLI010000029.1 GCA_023140595.1 Candidatus Parcubacteria bacterium | reverse complement strand
CCATGCATCTTTGGCATTACCAAATCTAATAAAATTAAATCAGGTTTTTCCTTTTCAATTATTTTTATGCCGGCGACTCCATCGGTTGCTGAAAGCACTTCAAAGCCGTTGCTTATTAATTCAATATTCAGCGCTTTTAACAGAATGCGGTCATCCTCCAAAATAATAATTTTTTTTGATTTAGACATAGAGTTTTGATATTTAATTAATTTTATTCCAGTTCTAATATTATATCATATTTATATATAAAAACAATATAAAAATTTTTGTTCGGGATGTATTTATGTTCCTGCGGGTTAATCAAAGGCGACTTTATTTTAAAATTATGATAAAATATTAATACGTTTATTATTAAATAAAATTATATGGAAAAAGAATCATCTTTTGCTATTTTGCCTGCAGACGGGCAAAAAACCAAGGCTGGTAATAAAAAATTAAAAGCTTTTTTTAAAAAATTTTTTATAGTTTTGTTTATTTTTTTCTTGTCCGCGATTATTACTCTTGTTGGTTTGGCTTTTTACATATACAAACAAAATCCGTTTAATATTCAGGCTTGTTTAATCTCCAGCATGCTTAACGCCTCATCAATCATAGATAATAAAATCGGCGATAGCCAACCAAATACGGCGAGAGGATATATAGAAACTGCGCCGGCTCAGTTTGATCATCCGTTTTTATCTCCAAATCAAGAAGCTATGCTTGAAAACGCCGGCATTGACGTAAGCGCGCTGCCGACAACTCTTTCACCGGAAATGAAAGCCTGCGGCATTAATGCCTTAGGCGAAGACCGGATAAATGAAATTATAAACGGCGCCGCCCCGGGCCCTTTAGATCTTCTTCGCGTTAAATCATGTTTGTAGCCGCAATCTTTTTAATCAATAATTTTTCTTTTGCGGGTTATTAAATAGTAAACAGAAATAATAATAACAGTGGTTAACGCGCCAAGTATATTCAAGGTTAAATCGTTGGCCGTATCCGTTCCCGAACCCAAGCGATTTGTATGAAAAAAAACATCTTCCAAATATTCTTCCACCTCATAAAGCGCTCCCAAACTGATAGTTGAAGTTGCGGCAAGAAACAAAGCAAGTTTTAATCTGCCCTCTTTTAAAAGCAGGCTATATTTGAATTTATCAATCCAAAAAGCATTGATTACCGCAAACAAGGTAAAAGTCATAATAGCGCTTACTGAATAATGGACAGTCTGATCCCACCAGCATAGCTTGTGATAAAGATGAAAAAAATCACCGGCGGCATCAAGGCTTAGGGCGGTTGTTACTATTATCCATATTGACCAATGAAGATAATGGCCTTTTTTTGCCTATACTTACGCGCGGTGATTTCCAAAAGCGTTAAAATAAAAATAGAAGTAATTACCAGACCCAGCCAGGTAAACTGAGTATTGAATTGTAGAATTTTTAAAAAATTCAGGATTTCAAAAATAATTAAGCCCGCGAATAAAAGACGGGCAAAATTAATTACAATTAATGTGTCCCGTTCTTTTTTATTTTTGTTGTTGTTGTGAAAAATTTTCATAAATAAAATATTTTATTAAAATTTACTGTTGATTAAGTAATAATCAATTCAATATAAACATTTTACCATTATTTAACAGTAATTTCAAATAATTCAAGTAATATAAATAAAAAGTACTTAATTTTTTATTTAATTTTAGTAAAAATATATTAGCAACTAAGCATTTGACTTTTTAGTCTAATTATATTACTATAATTAGGTAAATATTAATTATTTTATAAAACAGGCAAAATTGTCTGTTTTATATTAACTGTTTATATGTCGCAAGATAACATGATAAAATTAGAATGCACGGAGTGCAAGCGCGTTAATTATTTTTCCCGTAAGAATAAGAAAACTTTAAAAGACAGGCTTGAGTTAAAAAAGTTTTGTAAGTTTTGCAAGAAGCATACTTTGCATAAAGAAACAAAATAATTTTTGATTTTTGATTTACACCTGTCAAGCGAGTACAGGTGATTTAAGATTTTTTGTGTATGGCTTTATTTATAAAAATCAGTCGTATTGTTTGTGTATTGGTTTTTACGCTTTTTATTACCGGCTGCGCGAAGCTGGAGTGGCTGGACAAAAAGGCCGGCGAGGTTTTTTTTAACTCAAGTTCCACTGATTGGGCAGCTAAAGATAAAGAAAATCAAAACGAAACAGCGCCGGCTGATTTTAAGGGATTAACTAAAGAACATAAAGAGAAAATTGATAAATGGCTGGAGGAAAATAATTTAAACCGCTATGGCGATTCAATGGATATATTCTATACAGGAGGCACGCCTTTGTTTAACGAAGCCACAGGAGAATCAAAAGAAAGATTTGAATATATCATGGAAAAAATTCCGGATATTTTGGAGAAGATAAGATAGTTGGAGAGTTAGAGGGCAAGAAAGTATTTTTTAAAATAAAAGTAAATCATTAAAGATTAATGGTTGTTTTGCGGGCGTGGTATAATGGTAGTACAGGAGTTTCCAAAACTTCTTGCGGGGGTTCGATTCCCTCCGCCCGTGCTTATACGGTTCTATGTAAACAGATCCGAACACTAGCATTTTAAAATTTGATTTCTATAAATCAGGCAAAGACCTTGGCAGAAATTAAAATAAATGTTTTTTTAATAAAATTCAGTTACAATAAAAAAGATGATAATCTCAGCTGATGTAATAAAAAAACAAATGAAGAATTATGACCCGGGAAATGCAGAGAAATATCATCAAGAATCAGCCAGAGAAGCAGACATTGAATTTAAAAATGCATTGAAAGTTATCAAAAACAAAGAAGTGATTTTGATGAATGGCGGTTCAGCTTCAGGAAAGACTGAATTTGTTTCAGAATATTTAAATGGTTACGAAGGCATTGTTTTTGATGGCACTTTACCAACTCCGGAAGGAGCCAGAGTAAAGATTAAAAATATAGCAAAAGCCCATAAAGAAGCAGTAGTTTATTCAGTTATTCCTGACGATTTACTAAGAGCATTTGTAGCATTTTTAAATCGCGACAGAAAATTTCAAGATATTCATTTTTATAGAACACATTCAGGATCAAGAAAAACGTTGTTATGGGTTGCCGAGAGATATAAGAATGTTAAGTTAAAGATTTTTGAAAGTTCATATAATAAAACGCAAAATATGATTTTCAGTGAGTTAATATTTGATAACAAAGAGCAGGAATTAGCTTACTTAAAACGCATTCAAATGACAGAAGATGATATTCTGAAATTAGTGAATGAAAAAATATGAGAAAAAAAGTATTACCAAGAAAAAATTTAAATAATGAGCAGATTAAATCTTATTCCAAAGCGGTAGAGAAGGGCATGAAGAGTCAGCATGTTGTGCCGACTAATGGCAGTTGGGCAGTTAAGAGGGCGGGTTCTGTTCGGGTATCTAAAATTTTTGATACTCAAAAAGAGGCTGTTAGTTATGGCCAAAAAATAGCGCGAAATAAACGAAGCGAGTTATTTGTTCACAGCTTGTCTGGCAGAATAAAAAGCCGACGAGCGTATTAGTTTTTTTGATTTCCTCATTATGCATAAAAAAAACAAGTTTATTTAAACTTGTTTTTTTGTTATAATGAAAATAGATAAATATTACGTATACATTTAAATATACATTAAGATGTATACATAAATTAAATAATAAATTATTGAACTATGCGCAGAAAATTAAAAAACAATGAAATTCGTAAAATTTATTCCCATGGCAACAGCTTGGGTGTTACTTTGCCCAGAGAAGTATTGGATGAGCTTAGGTGGAGAAAGGGGCAAAAACTTGTTGTAAAAAAACGAGGTGATGGGATTTTGATTAGTGATTGAGAGAAGTAAGGAGATATCAAAGCATAGGAATTCTTTCCATGAGCGACTATTATTTTTTTGTAATAGTTGCTTGTGGGAGGGATTTTATAATACTAAATTTTAATTTTTACTTAGATGATTTAATTCGATTTAATTGTATTTTGTTTAGATGACAATAGAACTTTTTTGTGATAAAATATAACCATAATAATTATATTATAAAGGCATGAAACTATTATTAACATCAGCTGGAATAACAAATAATACAATCAAAGAAGAACTGGCAGCATTGTGTAATAAAAAATTTAGTGAATGCACGGCCATTTTTGTTCCCACTGCTGCAAACACTGAAGCAGGAGATAAAAGTTGGCTTATAGACAATTTTAGAGAGTTTCAAAACCTTGGTTTAAAAGAATTGGATATTGTTGATATTTCTGCATTACCCAGAGAAGACATCCTCGCACGATTTAAATCAGCGGATATTTTAATTTTTGGAGGCGGAAATACTTTTCATTTAATGCACTCGTTAGAAAAATTGGGCTTAAAGCAAGAAATGCAAGAATTGCTTAATACAAGAGTATATTTCGGGATAAGCGCGGGGAGTATGGTGTCGACTGCAAATTTAATACTGAGTGATTCGAATAGATTGTATTCTGAGTATACTGGGCCAGTAGACAGAATTGATGGTTTAGGTTTAGTGGATTTTCATATCAGGCCTCATTTTAATTCGCCGCATTTTCCAGATGTAAATAGCGGAAATCTAAAAAAGATTGCAAAAGATTTTAAAGAGCCGATATATGCTATTGATGATAATACTGCGATTATGGTAAAGGATGGAAATATAAAAATTGTCTCGGAGGGCAAATGGGAAAAATTTAATTAACTTATAAACATGGGCAAAATAAAACTATTAAAAATAATACAATTAAATAAAGACGTAAATCCTAAAAAAATCAAAAAATTTAATTAAAATATAAATCATGGAAGAAGATATAATAAATAATGATTTTGGCGGGAACGAACCGCCCCAAGACAATTTGCCTGATAAACCAAAAAATATTTGGTTGTTTACTGGTTTGTTGCTTTTGTTATTTTTATTATTGGGTTCTGTATTTGCTTGGTATTTTCTTTTTAAGGATAATCGCGCGGTATTTGATGATTTTGTAAAACAGGAATCAGCACCAAGCGCGGAGAGCGCGTATAGGGACGATTTTGAAAAGGCAATAACGGAATATTTGGAAGTTCAGGCTGGTATTAATGATGAAGTTAAAAAAAATTTAACTCTTTCAGTTGAGATTGCCAGCGGGACAAAAATCGCGACTGATGAACCAAAGGTTTTGGGTGTTAGTAATTTTCAAAAAGACGAACTGAACAGAAGTAAAAGAATCGCCCGCGGAGTCAGCACTTTTTGGGAGATAGGCCGTGATAAGCATATAGCTGAGGCGCCAAGGATTAATAAAGAAGATTTGGAGTATATTAGCCTAGCTAGACAGGGTGTAAATTTTGCTTTGGTTGATTTGAATAAATTGGCAACAAGCATCCCAAAAAATCATGCAGCAGAAACGCGATTTGCTGGAAAATTAACCCAGTATTATCAGGGCTTGGAAAAATTTTTATATCAATTAAAATTATATAAAGAATTTAACGGCAATCAAATAAAGGAAGTTTCAGATATTAGAATTACGGAATTTTCCGAAAAGATGATGGATTATTATCAGCGAAGTTTTGGATTGAATGATGAAACAAAATTTCAATATTTGGCAAGTACACGCGGACAAGCAGAAGATATATATAAAGAAGGCGTTACTGTTCTTGAAGATTCAGTTGTTAATTTAGAAGATAGCCTGATACCTTTGGATTTTGTTGATCCGGATATTTTGGCAGAACTGGTCAGCTTGCGAATTGAGCTGTATGGCGCGTTGACCATAAGTTTTCAACAAAGCGCGGACAACTTAAAGCAAAACAATACAACCATGTCGGAAGAATCCAAAAACACAGTCACTTATAAAAATTTATTAAGGATTAAAAGGGAGGTAGACCAAAGCCTTTTAAGACTTAAAGTATCGTCCAATATTTCAAATGTTTTTAATGAAGTAGCCTTGATTGATAAAGAAATAAAAGACACTCTGCCTAATATAAAAAAGAAATATAATTTTTTGATAAAAAATAATCAGCCGTATTTGAGAGATCTTATGGCAGAGTACGTTAGAGGAAAGAGCGAGATGATGTCTCAATTTGAGGAATATGTTGAAACAGCAGAAAAAGAGCTGCCAAGTTTTAAATTAGGAGTATCAACCGTTACCCTAAATATACCTATTCCAAAGTTAAAAATATCTTTGATTACAAATAAAGAATGCAACAAGGGCGTGATTTTTAATTTAAAGTCGCCATCAGGCTCCATTGTTAGCTCAAAAAATTTGTTTCTATATGATAATATTATTTACGGCACTAGTTTTAATACGCATTTTTTTGTAATTACTAATCCGGAAACAGGCAAATGGGAAGAAAGCGTAAAATTGCCGATTGGATGTGATGATTTTAGATTTGAAGCTACAGCGATAAAATAAATGGGTTAAGATCAGCGCAATATTAACATTGGCAATTTATTTTTGTTGTGGGAGCATGGAATTAGAACTGAAACTAAATTTTTTAATATTAACAATAGAAAAAGTTCCTAGTATAATAGGAACTAGGAACTAAAATAGTTTCACACTTGGTGGCAACATCCGTGCAAGGCAAAAAAAACAGGTTCACCAAAACCTGTTTTTTTGTTATAATTAATTATGTATACATTAAACCGTAAAAGAAGAATTAATATGTTAAAACTTTATAAAATATCTAATATTGACAAACTTTATAAAGTTTTATATAATAAAGTTGTAAAGTAAAAATGACAAAAATATGAATGTTTCAGAAAAATTAAAAATAATCAAAAGATTATCCGGTCTTACTCAGGAAAACTTAGCTAAAAAACTAGGCGTGTCTTTCGCTACGCTAAACAGTTGGATTAACGGTAAGTCAAAACCGCGTAAAAGCAAGCTTGAGTCGATAGATAAACTATTGTTAAAATATACTGGAGTTAAAGTATCCGGCGATGATGAAAAAACAGCGGTAGGCAAAAAAGAAATAATCCATGAAAAAGCCAAAAAGTATAAAGACGTATTAAGCCTGATTTTAAAAAGAGTTGATTTATATGATCAGCTGATTTTGTCATTGACTTATAATACCAACCGTATCGAGGGCGGCACACTTACCGAAGATGAGACAGCCGCAGTTATATTTCGCAATGAGACGATTAAAAATAAAAATTTGATCGAGCATCTGGAAGCAAAAAACCATCAATCAGCCATTAAATTTTTATTTGACTATTTATCCCAAAAAGGAAAGATAGATGAAAAATTAATTCTGAAATTACATAGCATTTTGATGAATGGTATTCGTGATGACGCTGGATACTATAGAAGGCATGGCGTCAGGATAGTCGGATCAAATGTGCCGACAGCTAATTATTTCAAAGTTCCTGAATTGATGGAAAAATTGATTAAAGAAAACAATCAGAAGCATGTGGACACCATTGAGCATGCCGCGCATACCCATAGCAGATTTGAACAAATTCATCCTTTTTCTGATGGAAATGGCCGTATTGGACGGCTTATATTATCTGCCATGCTTTTAAAGGATAATTTGCCACCGGCTGTCATTGAGATTAAAGAAAAAGGGTTATATTTGAATTATCTTAGAAAAAGCCAGCTCTCAGGCGACTTCGCACCGCTTGAAGATTTTATGTGCGATTCCATCTTGAACGGCTTTAAAATCATGGAGGGGTAGAGATAAAAATTGATATGCCGGAGTCTATTCGGTTATAAATTTTTATTTTTTTAATATTTTCTTTTATTATGGTATAATAAAAAGAGAAAAATATTATATTTAATTAAAAATATGGTGGATAACAATATTAATCTTGGAAAAGAAAAACAGTTTGAAAAATTGGATAATTTGGTTGAGAAACAAGGCGGTAAAAAAGAATACGCGCCGGAAAGAAATGAAAGCGGAGAGGACGGGTTAATTGAAAAAACAGCGGAAAACCGCGAAGTTGATTTGTCTGGCAAAGAAAAAACAGAAGGCGGTGAGCTGGGAGGAATAGTGACGGTTAGCCGGCAAAGAAAAGTCAGGCAAATACGGATGAAAAAAATAGAATCTGTGCTGGAAAAAGGTTTGGATGATATTTATTTGGCAATGCCGGCGGAAAACAAGGAAAAATTTAAGCAAGAAGGAGGAAAAACAGTTGCGGAGATTAACGGCTTATTTGAAAGAGGAAAAGCCACAGCAAAAAAAATTGTAAATTTAATTAAAAAATGGCTTGGCAGTATTCCGGGAGTTAACAGGTTTTTTATTGAGCAGGAAGCAAAAATTAAAACTGATGAAATTATTAACGCGAATTTTAAAAATGATTAAATAATATGTCCAAAAAACAAAAAAATAAAAATGACGACAGCAATGTAACAATAAATTTAAAAAAATCAAGTCTGGCTGAATTTACAAAACGTCCTCTCCCAAATGAAAAAGAGGTGGAGGAATTTGATAAAATTATTAATGAGGAAGC
>JAGLLI010000028.1 GCA_023140595.1 Candidatus Parcubacteria bacterium | reverse complement strand
TGATAAACGTCAAACAAATCAACTTCTTTAATATATTCATGAAAATTCTTAATTTCGTCCCTAATATCATTATACAGCACTTTTTCATTTACCACAAAAGCTAAATCGCGGATTAAGCGCGGATATTTAGCAATCTCTTGATATTTTAAATCGCCTTTTTTGTCAATCAAATTTAATAATTTATTAAGGCTTAACTCACAAATTATCGCTTCTTTTTTTAAGCCAATCTTATTTTTAACATTTTTTGAAACTCCGTTAATTGAGCCGATTATTTCTTTGTTAACTTCAATTTGCGCGGATGTTTTTTGTTCCGCCCAATTGGAAGCTGTTTCAATAGACAAAAAATTAAATTCAAAACCCAGAGTTTCAAATAAATTACCGATAATCGCTTTGGCGTTATCATTGGCATCTGCGTATTTATCAACTGCCACCGCCAAACATACTCTTTTTTCCTGAAACGGCAATTTCTCTTCGCCTTTGTCATCTTTATCTAAACTGCCATCGGAATTAATATAAATATCGCCAATTTCAAATAATCTTATTTCTTTTTGTCTGGCTTGATTTACCATAATTGATCCAATCATATTTGTAGCCAAACCCTGCCTTAACATAGTGTGATTTTGGGAAATCGGATTAGCCAAACGAATATAATTGGAATAATCAATGCCCATTTTTTTCAACTGCTCTTCGCCTACAAACGAATAATTATAAACTTCCGTCGCGGACGCTTGGGCGCTCAGTATATCTCTGATTTTATTTTCCAAAACTCGCGCTTTATTTGTTATTGGAACACCAATTTTAACTTTTGGCATTTCAAAATCCAAATTATCATAACCGTAAATGCGCGCGACTTCTTCGGCAATATCTTCCTTAATTGAAATATCTTTGGTCGCCCGCCAAGTAGGAACCGTTACCTGAATAATACTTATTCCCGTGCCTTTGTCTTTCTTAATTTCAACACCAAAACCTAATTTGCTTAATATTTTTATTATTTTTTCTTCTTTAATATCATGTCCAATAAACTTTTTCAGCCAATCCAATTCAAAGATAATCGGTCGCGGGTTTTGGCTAAATTTTTTATTATCCGCGACTTTACTGGCAATTTTTGCCTTTGGGCATAATTCCTTTATAAGCCCTACTGCTCTTGCCAAAGCAATCTCGCATAAATTAGGATCTAATGATTTTTCAAAGCGCTGAGATGACTCGCTGCGAAGACCCAAAAACGCGGATGTTTTTCTTATTGAAACGCAATCAAAATTTGCCGACTCTAACACTATTGTTTTTGTATCATTATTTATTTCACTGTTTTCCCCGCCCATCACGCCGGCAATCGCGATTGGTTTTTCATTATTTGTAATTAACAATGTTTCTTTATTTAATTTTCTGTTTTCATTATCAAGCGTAATCATTTCTTCATCCTGCTTGGCATTTCGTACGACAATTTTTACTTCTCCGCCTTCCTTATTTTTTTTAGACGCTATAAATTCAAAATCAAAAGCGTGCATCGGCTGGCCCAAATCAAGCATAACATAATTGCTTATATCAACAATATTATTAATCGGTCGGATGCCAACTGCTATTAATCTTTTTTGCATCCACTGCGGAGACGGCTCTACTTTAATATCGCTTATCGCGACCGCCATATAACGCGGACATAAATCATAATTTTCAATTTTTACCTCAATCTTTACTGTTTCTTTCTTTGGCGCAATATTTTCAACATTCAGACTGCTTATCTTGATAAATTTTTTATTTGGCTTTAAATCTAAAAAAGTATTAATTTCGCGCGCCATGCCAAAATGCCCCCATAAATCCGGGCGATTGGTAATTGATTTATTATCAACTTCAAATAAAACATCTTTCAGCTTTAAATGATCAGCAAAATTCTGCCCGACTTTGCCGTTTTCCAAAATCATTATTCCGCTATGATCATCGCCTAGTCCGATTTCATCTTCAGCGCACAACATGCCGCTTGATTCCTCGCCTCTAATTTTTGCTTGCTTAATTTCCATGCCATTAGGCAATACAGCTCCGACTAAAGCCACCGGCACTAATTGTCCTGATTCAATATTCGGCGCTCCGCAAACTATATTTAATTTTTCATCGCCGACATCAACTTGCGCAAGCTGCAGGCGCTCGGCATTTGGGTGCTGTTTCACTGCTAATATTTTCCCAACTATAATACCCTTGAATTTTTCCGCTTGTTTCTCTACACTGTCTATTTCAACAGTATGCATAGTCAATTTATCGCCCAAGTCTTCCTCTGTAAGAGATTTTGGAAAATTAACATAATCCTTTAACCAATCTAAACTTAAATACATATTATTTAAAATTATATTTAATTAATTATTTTTTTATTAGATATATCTCTACGCTCAACATTCGGCTCAATCACCAATAAAATAAATTTAAGCAACAAAATTATTAACAAAATATATTTGCTTATTGAATATATAAAATGCCAAACAGAATTAGCTTTTTTTAATATTTCAAAATCTTCAACAAAAACCGTTTCACAGGCACCGCCATAAGTATCATCTCTGGACATGCTTGAGGAACGATAATATTTTTCGTCAACATCAATCTCGCCATAAGCCGCTAAAAAACCTTTAAAATGAATTTGATCACCGATTCTTGTATCGCGAATCTTTTGCAAAACTTTAGGATTATTACTAAATAAATGATTATTTGAAATTTTATCATTTTTAAATTTACGCGCGAGTTCATAATTCATCGGATATTTTCGCTTGGGATAACACGTCCATTCTCCACTTTTAAATTTCAACGCCGTATAAGCCTCGCTTTCAATATTGCTTCCCCAAACAACACACAAATCTTTTATATTAACGGTATCCTTATCATGATAAAAATTATACCAAGCGTTAATGTTGTTGTGCGTTACCACCATGCCCCACAATTCATATTCAGCTAATGGTATTACATTATACTCGGTACCGCGATAATCAAATAAAAAAGGTTCCTTTGCCATTGTTTCTTGAATTGGATCATTTTTTAATTCAGGCAGCATTTCTGAAAGAGGCGGATACTTACCTTTTAGAAAAAAAGCGCTTGCAAACAAAATCAAAACCAACAAAAAACATACTGACAAAACTTTTTGATAATGATAACTAAAATCTTTTTTAAGCCGCATAATTACACCTCGCGCAGTATTTTATTATTTTTTTGGTTTCTATAAATTTATCTTGCTATCCCGCCTAGGCATGAATGCCTAGGCTACGTTTTTTTAATCCAGTTGAAACGGGATATTTATTATTAACCGCTTTTATATATAGCCCGATTTATCGGGCTTAAAAAATTATCAGATTAGCCATGGCATTCATGCCTGGGCGGTTGTGGGATATAATTTTACGATTTTCTTTAAGCCAACTATTAAACACTTTACAAAATTCCAAATCAATTTCTGAATCACTTGATATTTCTTTATCGTTTTTGCCATTCATAATATCTTTACTTTTTCGCAATGTAAATATCTTAATTGGCTTTACGGCTATTTCAGTATCTGATTTACCGTCCCATTCATTAATGTAAAATACATTTTTCAATCCAATATCCCAAGTAGCATCAACAATAACCCATTTATTATTTATTAGAACCTCTAAATATGGATGTACGCCGTAATCATTGTGAGGAATGTCCAATATTTTTTTAGGCAAATCCAATGAACTCCACAAAAAAGAGCAAACTCTATATCTGACATTTAAACCCTGTTTAATCAATAAATTCTTAAGTCTCTTATGCTTGCCGTAACAACAATTATCCTTTTCCTTTAAAGACAGAGGAATTTTATAAGGCGTATCACGGATGGTTTTAAAAATTAAAATTATATCCATAAAAAAATTACACCTCGCTAATAATATCAAAGCCTTTATAACTGCCAACAACTGAATAACCTATTACTTTAATATTTTTAGTTGAAATATTTTTTATTTTTTTAGATGTCTCGTTAAGTGTCGCCCCTGAACCAGTCGCGTCATCAATTATTAGAACATTTGAATTAATAATTTGACTTGGATTAACGGCTATAGTGGTTTGCGCGTTTATAATTCTATCCTCTAATTTTCTCAATGTTTTTTGCGGTATTTTAGAATTTGGAATTTTAACTGCCGTAATTTCAGGCAAATCAAAATTTAACCATTTTCTAAATATATCCATAAATTGAATTTTTCTATCAATCGTGGGCGGTATAAAACATAGATTTTTAATTTTATATTTTTCAATTATACGTATAATAGCCGGCCGCGCAAGTTTTGCGATTTCCATTATTAAATTTTTATCTTGAGATGATTTTCCAAGATATACTAATTGACCAAGCTTTGTTTTTCCAAAATGACCGATAGTATAAAAATCGCTAAAAAAAATATTATCCAAATACATTGTCTTTTTACCGGAAAGAATAATTTTTTTGGCGGAAAATAATTCATTTTTTTTCAATTTCTGAATTGGCTTAAATTGCGATATAAACAACTCTTTTTCTTTGCTAAAATCAAAATTATTTTTTTGGCACCAAATATGAAATCCATTAATCCCTCTGAATATTTCCCCGCTAGGCGAAACATATATATAATTTTGCTCTATAATATTATCGTTTTTATCCGGCAAAATCAAATCTAAATCAATGGTTTTATTTACTGAATAAAAAACTTTCGGGGTTATTCCCGTCTTTTTTATTAATTGTTCATCAAGCAATTTCGATAAATGTTTATATGCTGTTTTTGTGGAAACATTAAGTATTTTTACAATTTCAGTTGACCGAACCGGACCATAAGACTTAATTATTTCCAATACTTTTTCAGCTTCTTTTGAAATATTTTTCATATTCACATTATAGCAGGTGAATATTCACCCGTCAATATTCACCTGTCATAAATAAACCATATAATTCTAAAATATCTTGTTATCCCGCATAGGCATTAATGCTGAGGCGACTTCAAAACTGCGACAAAAACCGCATATCCGATCCATTAAACAAACGAATATCATCAATGCCGTATTTCATCATTGCCAATCTGGTCAATCCAAGACCGAAAGCGAAACCTGAATATTTTTCAGAATCAATTCCGCCATATTTTAAAACATTAGGATGGATCATTCCGGCCGGCAACAACTCAAGCCAACCGCTATTTTTACAACTCGGGCAACCCGAACCGCCACAAATCGTACATTTAATATCCAATTCTATTCCTGGCTCTACAAATGGAAAATAACCTGGTCTTACGCGAACTTCCATATCCTTTTTAAAAATACCTTTCAATAACTCCCTCATTACTGCTATCAAATTACTAATAGAAATATCTTCACCTATCTTCAACCCTTCCATTTGATCAAAGGTATGCTCATGACAGGCATCAAGCGCTTCATTACGAAAGACTCTTCCCGCGGCAACACACTTTAAGGGCGCGCCATATTCTCGCATAGCCCGAATCTGAACCGATGAAGTATGCGTTCGCATCACCAAATCCAATTCATTATTTTTATTCGGCTTATCGATATAAAAAGTATCATGCATATCTCTTGCCGGATGCGTTTTTGGAATATTTAAAGCCTCAAAGTTAAAAAAATCGCTTTCAAGCTCAGGTCCGTCCAAAACCATAAAACCCATAGACGTAAAAATATCTTCCAGATCGCCGGTAAGGATTGATATCGGATGCTTATGCCCGCGCTCTTGTTTTTTTCCAGGCAAAGTTACATCAACAAAATCGCTTTCCTTTTCGCTTCCATCTAAAGTATTTTTTAATTCAATAAAAGCAGATGCTATTTCTTGTTTAACAGTATTAGCCAAGCGCCCGATTTTTTTCTTGTCTTCGGCGCTAAGCGCCGACAAAGAACGCAACACTTTTGTAAATTCTCCCTTGCGCCCCATATACTTAGTTTCCAAATCACGCAAAAGCTTAAAATCTTTAATCTTTTTCGCTTGCGATAATATCTCTTCTTTAATTTTCAATATTTCTTTTTCCATATGATGATTTATGTGCTTTATAATTTAATTTTTTGAATTTGGATTATTACATCTCTTGTTTGTTTGCACCTCCCTCATTGTCATTCTAGGGGCGCGAAGCGCAACCTAGAATCCAGGAGAGCGAAAAACAAATAAACAATGTCAAATAAATATAGTTCGTACGTCTTACTCCTGGATCCCGGATATTTTT
>JAGLLI010000027.1 GCA_023140595.1 Candidatus Parcubacteria bacterium | reverse complement strand
CCAATAAAAATTCCAGGATGACAGATAAAGAGGTGTGCTAGCTAAACCAACTTCTCCTCAACATCCGTCCCAACTGGTCTTTTCTTTGACGTTGTAAAACTTAACATAAAAAATTCCAAAACCGACAAACCGAAAATTAATAATATTAAATTCAGCCAAGTAAATAAATTATAACTTAATAATATTAAACTGATAATTATTAATAAAGCAAATAAAAACGACTGCCGAAAAGATTCTTTTACCAAACGAAAAGCCAATTCTTTTTTCAAAGCAATAAAACGAACCGCAAAACCAAATATCGCGCCTGTGCCGATAAGCGCTAGAAACAATGAAGAATAAAACAAAACAAAACCAATCCAATTGGTTAAAACTGGATTAATCATCCAAAGCACATACGTCCAAATCAACCAGCAAATCGCCGTTGTTATGCTCATTATTAATAGATATTTTTTTAGGGTCATCTGCGGTCAATTAAAAATTAAGAATATTTTATTAATAAAATACTCTTTCCCAAACTCTTAAACTTACTCTTACTTTAGCATAAAACATGCTGGATTTCAAGGCTACTGCCTAAACTCACAAATCCCGTTAAAATCGCAGTAGTTGCAGAGCATACTTGGTTTAGGCGGGAAATCGCCGGCTACTATGCCCTTTATGCTGATAAACAATTCTTCTTTTAATTTTTCTTCTTCCTTTTCTTTAGCGACAAAACTAATTTTTTCACCGTTCTTTAAATAATGATAAGACAATTTTGAAACTTTTACTCCCATGCCTTCTTCCAACGCTATTTTATATAAAATCAATTGCCGCTTATCTTTAAAAACCAATTTTTCTTTTGGGTTGCCTGTTTTATAATCAATAATTTCATAAGTGCCATCCGTTAATTTATCTACCCGATCAATCGCGCCTTTAAACATATAATCGCCAAGCTTCATAATAAAACTTTTTTCAATAAATGCGACTTGAGGCCAGCCCTCCTGCGCGTAAAATTCAAAAGTCTTTTTTAACATCTCGCGTCCCTGTTTTTTATAATCTTCCCTCTCTTCTTTATTTGCGTAACCATCATTTTGCCAATTCGCTTCAAAAGCCTTTGTTAAATCTTTATAATCCATTTTTTTAACAGCCTTATTTTCAACACTATCAAATAATCCGGCTTGGATTGAATTGCTTAAAAGCGGCATAAAAAAATCCCGTAAAGTATTATGCATTACCCTTCCAAAAATAAAAACCGCCTTCTGTAAAACCGGAATCTTTAAAATAAAATTAAATTTATACTGCAAAGGACAGCTGGAAAAAGCCTCAACTTGTGAAAAAGAAAATCTTTGCGGCGGATTATATTTGTGGTATTTTTTAATTAACGGGCTATTTAATTCATTAATCGCTCCCATAAGTTCGTTAGTAACGATTTTTCTTGTTCGCGCGCAAGCGCTCAAACCGGTTTCTTCCAAAAATATTGACGGCTTTTTTTCGCGCTTGCCGCCATAATCTTTGGCGCTTGTTAAATATAAATTATTTTTCGCGCGCGTTAGGCTCACATAAAAAAGCCTGCGTTCTTCTTCCAAATGCACTTCTTTGCCTTCCGGCAATTTTTCTTTTACAAGCGCGTCCGGAATAGGTATCTTTTCTTTGCGATTTATTGTCGGAAATTTTTTATCCACCATGCTTGGCAAAAACACCGTATCAAATTCAAGCCCTTTGGCAGAATGCATTGTCATAATTTTCACAGTTTCTTCATCATCAAAATCCAAGCGCAAAGCTCCTGTCTCGCCGGCTTCTATTTCCATATTAAAATAATCTAAAAAATCTTTTAAGCGCGCACCTGTTTCTTTTTCTTCAAAGGCTTTTATTTTTTTATAAAATTGATTTAAATATGAATAAAATTCCCTGTCCCTATCAAAATCTTTTCCATTTAATATTCCTGATTCATAAATAAACTTTACATAAATTCGCGAAGGAGTTTCTTTTTGCGCGTCCGCGGAATAATTCGCGACTAAAGCCATAAGCTTATTGGCATTTTTATAAGTTTCCTGCTCAAGCTCGAGAATCGCCGCGATATTTTTCAAAGCTTCAAACAAAGACCAAGTTTTTCTGCGGGCAAAACGACCGATATTCACGATATCCGCATGTCCAATCTGAAAAGCTTCCATATTTAAAACCCGAAACAAAGCGCTTGATTCATGATAATTATCAAGCAATCTAAAAAAAGCGATTATATCCAAAACAATTGTTTTATAATATAATCCTTTTAAAGAAACAAAAGTATTTG
>JAGLLI010000026.1 GCA_023140595.1 Candidatus Parcubacteria bacterium | reverse complement strand
CTAACAAAACAAATCAGGTTTTTTAATTTTCATAATCCAATATAGCCTTCAATACTTTGCTGTCCTCACGCAAAGGCTCCATATAAACCACTTGCGTGCGAACTATGCTCATGCTGCCGTCAGGGCCGTGGGTTTCTTTACCGCGCTTTACCAAGCGCAAATTTCCGCTTTCCGGTTTTTCTCCACTTGCGTTTTGCTCTGAATTTATTTGATCATAATTATAATAAACATTTTCCAAGACAATCGGATCATCACCGGTATTTTTAATCTGCCCATAATAAAACTCACCATTTATTAATTTAACCGAATACCAAGAATTTTTTCCACCTTCACTTTTAACGGTTTCGATTTTATCGTTTCTATTATTAAACAAATAAACTCCCAAAGAAATTATTATTAGAAGCAATATAAAAATAACCTGCTTATAGACCGCGTTTTTACCACCGTTATTATTGTTTACCGGACGGTTTATTTTTTGAAAATCCTGCTTATTCTCCTCATCATTATCATTAAAAACTTGATCTATCGCCTCTGCCTTGCTTGGTGCTGATTTAAAATCGGACTTTTTTAAATTTTTAACGGTTTTTCTGCCAATATTCGCTGATTGCGTCTTTTGCATGCGTTCTTTTAAATTTACTGTTTTTTGAAAATTATCTTCCATGGATATTTTTAATTAATATTAGCAAAAATTATATTATTATGTTTTAAGCAAAATAATTAATTTTAAATTTTTAACTATCATAATTATACCGCAAAATGGGTGATAAAGTCAAAAAAATTGTCTTGAACTATGATTTTTTTGATTACTATGATAGGCTATGATTATCACAAGCTATTATTTAATCAGATAAATTGTAGTTCAAGATAATTAAAATATGCAAAATTTTATTTTTTATTCATCATATTTAGCGATTCCGTTTTTTGTGTTTTTAGTTTTTTTTATATTTAAAAAAGGAAAAAAATCATATAAAAACAAAATCTTATTTTTCATAACTATTCTGCTGCTTTTAATCACCTCATCATTTATTTACGCAAGGTTTATAGAAAGAAATATAATATTAACGAAAACAACAAAAATTGAAACAGGCTTTTCCGCTAAATTAATCGTTATCGCCGACTTGCATTTGGGGGTTTACAAAGATATTAATTTTCTTAAAAGAGTGGTAAAAAAAATCAACAAAATTGAAAACGCTGATGCCGTTTTAATCCCCGGAGATTTTACATATTATCCTCCGGAAAATTTAGAAAAATTATTCTCTCCGTTGAAAGATATAAAATTTCCAGTATATGCTATTTTGGGAAATCACGACAGCGAACAGCCTGGTCCGCCCATTCAGGAAAAACTGCAAAAAGCTTTGGAAAATAATGGGGTTATATTTTTGCATAATTCCAGCAGCGCGATCAAGAATAAGAATATCAAAATATTGGGATTAGGCGATAAATGGGCTAATCAAGATGAGGTTTCCAAAATAAATGAATTTAAAAAAAGCGATAACTTAATTGTTATCGCGCATAATCCAGACACCTCTCTTAAATACGAAAACTCAATTCCGGATCTTACAATTTCCGGACACACTCATGGCGGACAAATCAGATTGCCTTTCTTATATAAAAAGGTAATCCCCTGCGATGGTGATTTTGATAAAGGATTATATGAAACAAAATATGGGAAAATTTTCGTAACAGCCGGCTTAGGCGAAGTTGGGCTACCCATGAGGCTTGGCGTTCCGCCTACAATTGAAATATTGGAATTGTATTAAAATAAACAGTCTATTCGTCTATTACTTCTTAAAATCATCTTCATTCAAACCTGAATGAAGTAAAATAGATTTAAAAGTTCCATATGGTATTTCCTTTTTACCCATTTTTACAATTACACTGCGCGTATAGCTGCCAATTTTCTTGTATTTCGCGTGTGATCCGTTTTGCGAAATAAAAACAAAGCCCTTTTTCAAAAGGACTTTTATTACCAGTTTTAATTTAATTGGCTTAGGCATACTTAAATTGCAAAGGGACTAAATCAGGCCGCTCCACTTTATTTATTTTAGCAGCCGGAACATCTTCAAAATATAACTCTAATGCCTCCTCCAAACTGCTTAAAGCTTCTTTTTTAGTATCTCCAAAACTTGATACGGAAGTATTTAAATTCCATGCAACATAAAATTTGCCTTCTTTCCAAACCACATTTTTTAAATTTATTTTGCGCATATTATTTTTAATTATTTTCTATATTTTCAGTATAACAAAAGACAAGCAGATGTCAAATTTAATTTTTTGGAAATTTTTGGAATTCTTTGCTATACTTACGAATAGATATAAATTTAAAAACATTACATGAAAACCCTTCTAAAAAAATACTTCGGCTATGATGAATTTCGGCCTTTGCAGGCGGAGATTATTGATAATGTTTTAAATAAAAAAGACTCTTTTGTTTTGATGCCGACCGGCGGAGGCAAATCTTTGTGCTATCAATTGCCGGCTTTGAAATTTTCCGGAATAACTTTGGTTATTTCGCCTTTAATCGCTTTAATGAAAGATCAGGTTGACGCGCTTAAGGCGAACGGCATTGAAGCGGAATTTATTAATTCAAGCCTTGATCCAAATCAAATTAACGCAATAATAAATCGCGCGCGAAAAAATGAAATTAAAATATTATATATCGCGCCGGAAAGATTTGCACTTAACACTTTTCAAAATTTTTTAAACACTCTTAAAATAGAATTAATCGCCGTTGACGAGGCGCATTGTATTTCCGAGTGGGGACATGACTTTCGCCCTGACTATGGAAATTTAAACAAATTAAAAACGCTTTTCCCGACAACCCCGATAATCGCGCTCACGGCGACCGCCACTAAAAAGGTTCAAGATGATATTTTAAAACAGCTGAATTTAAAAAACGCTGATTTATTTATTTCCGGTTTTGATCGGGAAAATTTGAAAATCAGCGTAATTAATAAAAAACAAGCCTTGCCGAAATTGATAAACTTGCTTGAAAAATATAAAAACGAATCAGTGATAATTTATTGTTTTTCACGCAAAGAAACCGAAGAAATCGCGGACAACTTAAATTTAAACGGATTTTCCGCCCGTGCCTATCATGCAGGACTGGAAAAAAACAAACGAAAACTTATTCAGGAAATGTTTGTTAAAGATAAAGTGAATATTATCGTCGCCACAATCGCTTTTGGCATGGGCATTGACAAGCCGGATGTCAGACTGGTTGTGCATTACACATTTCCAAAAACTCTGGAAGGCTATTATCAAGAAATCGGGCGCGCCGGCAGGGACGGACTTCCAAGTGAATGTGTAATGTTTTATACTTACGCGGACACCAGAAAACATCAATTTTTTATCAATCAAATTGATGATTTTAAATTAAAAGAACGAGCAGAGGAAAAACTTGCTGAAGTTTTAAAATTCGGCGAGCTTGTCACTTGCAGAAAAAAATATTTGCTTAATTATTTCGGAGAGAAACAAAAAACAGATAACTGTAATTCTTGCGATATTTGCACAACTGAAAAAGAAAAAATTGACGCAACTATTATTGTTAAAAAAATTCTTTCTTGCATAGCGCGCACGCATAATCGTTTTGGCGCGAAATATATCAGCGATATTCTTTTAGGCAAAAATATTCAAAAAATAAGAATAAACCGACACGACCAGTTATCCGTATTTGGCATTGTTAAAGATTTTGATGAAAACGAACTTTTACAAATTATAAAACAGCTTATCGGTTTGGATTATATTTTTAAAAACGAGGGGCAATACCCTACCCTGAATATCACCAAAAAAGGCGCGGCTTTTTTGCAAGGTGAAGAAAAATTGGAATTAAACAAGCCTGTTTGCGATATCAGTTCCGTAAAACAAAAAATAGATCTTAATTTTAATCAGGAACTTTTTCATGAATTAAGAGAATTAAGAAAAGAGCTGGCGCAAAAAGAAAACGTTCCGCCCTTTGTTATTTTCGGAGATAAATCTTTGCAGGAAATGGCTTATTATTTTCCGCAAACAAATGAAGATTTTAGCCAAATCAGCGGAGTGGGTGATAAAAAATTAGCGCAATATGGCGATATATTTTTAAGCTTAATTACAAACTTTTCAAAAAATAATAATATAGAGCCGGTTTTGTTTACGAATAAAAATAAAATAATTATTAAAACCGTTGGAATAAAAACAAAATTCAACTTTAAAACTAAAGAACTGATTATTAAAAAAATCCCGATCAAGCGCATAGCGCAAATTCAAAATTTAAAACCTGATACAATTGTTAATCATCTGGAAAAATTAATTGACGCAGGTGAAAAACTTGATTTGGAATATTTAAAACTTCCGCGCGATAACTACGAAACAATCAAAAACGCGTTTATTAAATGCGGGGACGAAAAACTAAAGCCTGTTTTTGAATATTTAGAAGAAAAATATCCTTATGATGAAATAAAATTAGTTAGAGTTTTGTTAAGGGCGTAAAAAAAATGTACGTACATATGTACGTACATTTTTTATTTTATATTTTGAATTTCTCTAAAAAATAATCGTCCAACTCCTCAATTTTAACCCGTTCCTGTTCCATTGTATCACGATCGCGAACCGTAACAGAATTATCTTTTTCAATCGTGTCAAAATCAACTGTCACGCAATACGGAGTGCCAATCTCATCCTGCCGGCGATAACGTTTGCCGATATTTCCGTTATCGTCAAATTCACACATGTATTTTTTTGAAAAATCCGTAAATACTTCTTTAGCCTTTTTAACTAATTCCGGCTTATTTTTTAATAATGGAAAAACCGCGATTTTAATCGGCGCCAGTCTTCTGTCAAATTTTAATACCACGCGCGTAGCGCCGTCAACTTCTTCTTCAGTATATGCTTCATGTAAAAAAGCAAAAAACATGCGATTCAAGCCGACTGAGGTTTCCATAATATGCGGAATAAACTTCTCTCCTGTTTTTTGATCCAAATATTCCAACTTTACTCCTGAAAATTTTTGATGCTGGGATAAATCCCAATCCCCGCGCTGATGAATGCCTTCCATTTCTTTAAAACCGCCAAGCGCTTCAAAATTATATTCAATATCATAAGCCTCGGCCGCGTAATGCGCGAGCTTAATATGCTTATACCATTTAATATTTTCTTTTTTTATTCCATACTCCAAATACCAATTCCATCTCGCCTCTTTCCATTCTTCATATTTTTCTTGCATTTCGCTTTTGCGCAAAAAATATTGCATTTCCATTTGTTCAAATTCGCGCGTGCGGAAAATAAACTGGCGCGCGACAATTTCATTTCTAAAGGCCTTGCCTGTTTGCGCAATGCCAAAAGGCAATTTTACCCGAGTGGAATCCAATATATTTTTATAATTCAAGTAAATTCCTCCGCAAGTTTCCGGCCTTAAATATACAACGTTTTCTTCTGACAATTCATCAGTCGGCGAACCCAAATTTGATTTTACCATTAAGGAAAAATTTTTGGCTGGAGTAAGATTGGTTTTACCGCAAGTCGCGCATTTTAATTTTTTGCCTTTTTCTTTTAATTTTTCAATTTCCGCGTTAATCTCATTAGCGCTCATCTTGTCAGCGTCAATGCCAAAAACCTCCAGCATATGATCGGCGCGCATGCGCGTTTTGCAGTCTTTGCAATCAATCTGCGGATCATCAAAGCCGTCAACATGTCCGCTTGCCTTCCATGTGGTCGGATGCATAAATATTCCCGAATCCAAACCGACAACATCAGCGCGCATCTGCACCATATGCTTCCACCACTCGCGCGCGAGATTATTTTTCAACTCAATTCCATAAGGTCCGTAATCATACACGGCGGCAAAGCCGCCGTATATTTCAGAAGACGGAAACACAAAACCCCGCCGCTTGCATAAAGAAGTGATTTTTTCAATTGTTATTTTTTGTTTATTCATAATTTGTAATATTTATTCTTTTAATAAACCCTCTGTATTAATATCCATATCCTCCAGCATTTTTTCAATGTCTTCTTGATTGCTATCCAAGCCTTCCATTAATTTATTTGCGTTAATCATTATAGCGCCTAAATCCATAAAATCAATATCTTTTGGTTCTGTGAATAATTCATCATCCAATCTTAGTTCCTTGCATTCGTAGGCCACGTCCATATCTTCCCACGCTTCCACCATTTCATCCCAATTTTTTCTGTCGTCTGGAACTGCTTCGCTATCTTCTATTCCTATTGCTTCCAGTTCTTTAAAATTCATTTTCGCTCCTTTTTTAGTTTGCGAGTCCCACGTATATACCCAATCGCCAACAGTCAGCATTACTCCGTTTTCCGCTTTTGGCTGTTCAGTTCCTGAATCAGGAGAAAAATACGCAATACCTTCCATGCGCACAACTTCGTTTTTTGTTTTAATAATCATCTCGCCTTCGGGGGCGGTTACTCTGCACTCAACCGCTTTGCCTTTTTTAAGCCAGCCCATTAATGTATTATTTTCCTTAACAACCAAACCGTGCTCAGGCGCTGCAACTTGAACATCATTTTTTGCTTCTTTTTTACCGCAAGCGGAAAATCCCAAGCAAATCATCAAACTTAAACTCAAAATTAATGCTTTTTTCATAGATTTTTTTTGTTAGTTTTATTATATTTAAAATTCGCGCTATATTATTTATTCTCTCTTTTTTCTTTTTTCAAAATTTTTTTAACTTCTTTGTCAAAATCAGAAATATAATTTTTGTCCTGTATTTTTTTAAAAATATCATATTCTCCAAGCGCCAAGGCCTCGGCAACCTCGTGACTGATTTTTCCGGCGTTAGTTAAAATTTCCCACTCGTTAAATTTAAGAAAAATATTAAGCCTTTTAACCCAATCTTTCATATACATAATTATACCTTTTTGCGCCTGCATTTCCGCGTAATCCAAATACATTGTCACAATTCTATTCAGTAAATTAAGCTCGTGTTCAACAAGGTAATTTTTCGCAATCACAACATCCGTTTCCCTGATTTTTCCTTTTGGGGCGTATTTCCATGTCGTCAGCCCCATATTATACTTTTTACTATCCGCTCTTTCATGAATTATCTCCGCGGCTGTCTTGCCGGTTATGGCAAAATGGAGTTTGTTTTGCACAGTGGCAAAAAATTGCTTAGTAATATTATTAGTTGGAGAATAGTCGGCGCTGCACTGCGCGTATATATCAGTTACTTTTTGGTATAATCTTCTTTCACTGGAACGAATATCCCGTATTCTTGCCAGCTGTTCTTCAAAATAATCCTGCCCAAAAATATTATTCGGATTTTTAAGCCGTTCATCATCCATAGTAAATCCTTTTATAATATACTCTTTTAACCGTTCTGTTGCCCAAATGCGAAAATGCGTTGCCTGAGCGCTATTAACCCGATAACCAACAGAAATAATAGCGTCAAGGTTATAAAATTTTGTATTATATTTTTTGCCATCATCGGCAGTATGTGCAAAATTTGCACATACTGAATTTTCCTGTAATTCGCCGTTTTTAAAAATATTTCTAAGATGTTTTGTTATTACAGTCCTGTCCACTCCAAAAAGTTTCGCAATTTTTGCTTGCGTTAACCAAATATTTTCATCTTTCAAAAATATCTCCACTTTCACTTTCCCATTCGGAGCAGTATAAAGCAAAAATTCAGTAAAGCTATTATTAAGCGCTATTTTTTTATTTTTCTTTAGCATATTGTCTTGAACTATGATTTTTTTGATTATTATGATGGGCTATGATTATTTTTTGATATATTTAAGTGATAAATAAATTTTAGCATATTTGCTTGAAAAAACAAGGCAAGCGGTTATCAGTTTTTATAATAACAATTGCATTTTATAATTATTGTGTTAAAATTAAGAAATAATACTATTACAACATAATTTCGCATAAAATACAGAATTTGGTGTTTTATATGATTTTTTCGTGTAATGACCAGTTGTGTGAAATATATATTTTTTAAAATGATGATTATAATTTTTGTTTTTATTTAAATTTTATATGGATAATACTAGAAAAATTTTTATTACGATCACCAATGGAAAAAAAGAGCAAATTCTTGAAGAATTAAAAAAATCAAAATTTGATATTAGTATTTTAGATATTTCAGAAGTGAAGAGGGGGTCAAGAAAAGTATATAGACTAAAACTTATTTGGTTTAATATCACTGACTCAATTAAGTTGCATTTACGAAGAGTTAAAGAATTTATTAAATATAGAAAATTAGAGCCCTTGCTTGGTGGTGGTGCATTCGGACTCGAATCATTTTATGGTCAAATTTTTGATTTTATTACCGTGACAGTTCCTCATGGAATTGCTTTTAATATACTGATATTTGCAGTTAAAAAATCATATAAACTCTTTAAAACAAAAAAGAAAGAATATATTGTTTTTGTAAGCGAAACAAGACAACCTTTTGATTGCAAGGTTAAACTATTAATTCCAAATAATTTGGAAAGTGAAGAACTGGATCATATTTTAAGTCATGCGAAGGAACTGTTTATTAACGTTGATAATATAAGAAATTACTTTGGTAATCGAGAAATCAAAATAAAATATCGTGGGAATTATCAGTGGAAAATAAAATTTAAATAAAAATCACCAATCGCCCAGCCATAGAATGGCAGGGCTAGGAATTTTTAATCCCGCTGAAGCGGGATGCCGTTAAAAACGTTCGTAGAAAATATCCCGTTTTAACGGGATTAAAAAAACGTAGCCTAGGCATTAATGCCTAGGCGGGGATATGAATAAATCGTTACCACATTTCAAAAAAATCATAAAAATAATTTTTAATTTTTAATTCATAACTAAACAAACGTATGCTTAAAAAAATAAAAAGACTATACCCGAAACAAGCCGATGAGGTATATAAAAAAGTGCAGGATATTATAGAGGATTTTAAAAAAAGAAATCCAACGCAAGCAGATGATGGTCAGCCGCTATTCAGCGAAAAAGACACGATTCTTATTTGCTATGCTGACCATGTGCAAGAAAAAAATGTAGCGACTTTTAAAACAATGCGTAAATTTTTGCGTAAGTACGCGCGCGGGATTATAAATAAAGTTCATTTTTTGCCGTTTTATCCGTGGTCAAGCGATGACGGTTTTTCAGTCAAGAATTATTATAAAGTAAACAAGCCTTACGGTGACTGGGAAGATATAAAACCGATTGTAAAGGATTTCGGGCTTATGTTTGATTGCGTGGCTAACCATATGTCTGCCGAGAGCGAATGGTTTCAAAAATTTTTAGCAGGAGACGAAAAATACCAAGATTATTTTATTGCTTTTTCAAAAGAAGAATATGAAAAAAACAAGGAAAATTTCGCGAAAGTATTTCGTCCGCGCAAACAGCCGCTTTTAACTTTATTTAAAACGCGCGATAGCCAAAAATATGTTTGGACAACATTTTCAGAAGATCAAGTTGATTTAAACTTTTCCAATCCTGAAGTTTTTTTGGAAATGCTTAAAATACTTTTATTTTACGCTGAGAACGGAGCAAAAGCTATACGGCTTGACGCGATTGCTTACGCATGGAAAAAAATGGGTACAAATTGTTTTGACTTGCCGGAAGCGCATATATTTGTACAGATTATGCGCGCCGTATTTAACGAAGCCGCGCCGCATGTCTGGGTAATCACGGAAACGGTTTTGCCGCACAAAGAAAATACTTCGTATTTTGGCAACGGACATAATGAGGCGCATTTGGTTTATCATTTTCAATTGGAAACCCTGCTTCTCCATACAATGCTAACAGGCGATTCATCTTTAGCGTCAAGCTGGCTTAAAAACGTAAAGCGCGTAAGCGAGGAAACCGGCTATTTGAATTTAAGCGTTTCACATGACGGCATCCATACAATTCCGGCGCGCGGAATTTTAAGCAAAGAACAAATGCAGGCTATCGCAGAAGATTGCGAAAAAAAAGGCGGTAAAGTTTTAGAACGCGATGCCGGCAACAATGAAACGGAAATATATGAAATGAACATTACTTACCCGAGCGCGCTTGGTAAAATCAATAAATACCTGGCAAGCCAATCAATCCAACTGGCACTGCAAGGAGTACCTTTAATTTATCTTAATAATTTAATAGGAGCGGATAACTGGAGCGAAGGCGTTGAAAAGCTCGGTTACGGGCGCGCGATTAACCGCGAGAAATTTGATTATAAAAAACTGTCAGAAGAACTTGACGACGCGAATTCACGCAAGCACAAAATTTTTTACGGATATAAAAAATTACTGGATGCGCGAATTAAAGAACCGTTATTCTCGCCTTTGGCTGAACAAAAAATATTGGACTTATGCTCGGAAGTAATGGCAATTTTAAGGTTTGACGATAATGGAAATAATTTGCTGGCGATGACAAATGTTAGCGACAAAGAACTAAAAGTTGACGTTGAAAAAATAAAAAAAGAAACGCTAAAAAGTAGCGTAACAGATATTTTAAGTCAAGAAAAATTAAAACTTGAAGAAGATATTATTTTGAAGCCTTATGAAATTAGGTGGTTGAAATAATAATTTGTTTTATTTGTAATTAAACTCTACATCTCCTCAACAACCCCAATCCCCAATAAATCAAGTCCGTTTTTGATTACTTGACTGACTGATAAAATCAACGCCAAACGCGCGTCCCTGATTTTTTCATCTGCTTTTAAAATCGGCACTTCATGATAATAATCATTCATGTCTTGCGCCAACTCAAATAAATAACGAGCAATTTCCGAAGGATTAAAATCTTTGCCTGCTTGATCAACCGCGGAAGGATACTTGGCTAATTTTAAAATCAGTTTATGCTCTTTTTCTTCGGATAACTCATCAAAATTAATTTTAAATTTTCCGGCTTGCCGGTCAGCCTCGGGCTGATTACTTTTGACTTTTGACTTGCCGACAATACTTTTTATCCGCGCGTAAGCATATTGCAAATAAGCGGAAGTAAAACCGTTAAAACTCAAGGCTTTATCTATATCAAAAACAATTGGTTGTTCTTGTCCAATCTTTAACATTTCAAATTTAATCACGCCTAAAACTAACGCGTTAACAATAAAATTAATTTTTTCTTTTGACCAGTCAGGATGCCGTTTGCTTGTTTCTTGTTTTGCTTTTACAAATAATTGCTCTTTTAAATCTTCATAAGTAATGGTATTGCCCAATCGCGAAGACATCATTCCTGTTGGCAATTTAACTACATCATAGCCCAAATGAATCATGGGCTTTTTGTATCCTATTGATTTTAAAATATGAAAAAGCTGTTTAAAATACAAAGCCTGGCGCTTATCCACCACATAAATAGAAGCATCCGGATTATACTCTTTAAACTTTTGCATAGCCAAAGGAATATCTGCCACAGGATAAGTTGCCGTGCCGTCACTTCGCAACACAACCAATACTCCTAAATCATATTTTTCCAGATCGGCAATAACCGCTCCTTGACTTTTCTTAAGAATATTTTTTTGCAACAATTCCTTAACTAATTTCTGCCCTTGATAAATAAACTCGCTTTCATAATAAATCTTTTCAAACTCCACTCCCAATTCTTTATAGATTTTTGCAAATTGTTCAATTGACCATTCGCGCGTAATTTTCCATAATTCATATTCCTTGCCTGTTCTGCTTTCAATCTTTTTCATAATCACCTCAACAAGCTGTTTCGCGGTTTTGTTTTCCTCTATTTTCTTATTTGCGCGAACATATATTTCTCCGAGTAGCGCTCCCTTGTTTTCATATTTTGAAAATTTTTTCAAATCTTTATAAATATCATCGCTTTGTTTTTTATCTAAATAAAATTTAATTAAGCCCCAAACTGTCTTGGCAATATGAATGCCAAAATCATTAACATAAGAAACAGGAAT
>JAGLLI010000025.1 GCA_023140595.1 Candidatus Parcubacteria bacterium | reverse complement strand
GATGTCAGATTAAGCGGGTATAGTATAACGGCTCATTATGTTGGCCTTCCAAGCCGAAGATGAGGGTTCGATTCCCTCTACCCGCTCAAGAAATATGGAAAATGCTTATTTCCTAAATTTTTTTGAATTTGTTAAAAAAATATATCTAAATTTTAAAACAAATTCTAGCTGCGAAATTTTATAATATAAAATTACTAACCGCTATTAGCTGTTCGCTACTGGCTAAAATAAAATATGTTAATAATAAGATTATCAAGAATAGGTAAAAAAAAGAAACCTATTTATCGTTTAATTATATCCGAAAAAACCAAAGATCCTTATGGTAGGGCTTTGGAAATTTTGGGCACTTATAATCCTTTTACAAAAGAATTGGTTGCAAAACAAGACAGAATTGAACATTGGTTAAAAAACGGCTCCGGCATGTCGCCTTCGGTTAATAATTTGTTAATTGAGAAAAAAATCATAAAAGGCGACAAGGTTACCGCTTCAAAACCAGGTAAAAAGAAAAAAGAAGACGAAGAGAAAAAGCAGGAAGCAAAACCTGGCGAGAAAAAAGAAGAAGTAAAAACAGAAGAAAATAAGACTAAAGATACAGAAAAAAAGACCGAAGATACTGAAAAACTTGACAAAAATTAATGTTTGTGCTAGTATTCCAAACATAAATCAATAGCACGTTCATTTTACTTAAACATAAGGAGCCAAAATGGAAATGTTTAAATTATTTATAGGGTTAGGAATTATTTTTGGAATTGCTTTCACGTGTTTTCCATTGGGATTATTAATTAATCCTAGCTGGATAAATGAAAATTTTTCAACAATTTTTACTTGTTTATTGTCTGGCACAATAATTTTTCCTTTAATTGCATTAACACGGAGGTAACTATGATAAGAAGAATAGGCATGTTTATGGTAATTGCTTGCCCTTGCGTTTTAGGGTATTACTGGTATACAAATTTTAAAGAACCAGTATTGTTAATAATTGCGGCTTTTCTTTTAGTTTTTGGGTTTTTTTCCAGAACAATCATAGTTTACCCGGAAACTGAAAGAAAAATTAAAGTATTTTTTTTCTATTTTTTAGCAATAATTTCTATAATTTTTTTCGCACTCAATATGGGGGGAGAGAAATTAGCAAAAAATAACTATTGGCCAATTTGTTCAGCAGTTTCGTTTCTCATATGTTCATATATGGTTTGGAAATATAAACCCCCATCCATAATCTAAAACATTAAGGCGCTCATTCTATCAACTTTAGAATAGGGCGCCTTTTTTCATTGACTTTAATCAGAATTTATAGCAATATAATAAAAAGGGTTAAAAATATTTGTAAAATTTGTAATTATGCTTAATTTTCTTCATACAAACATCCCAAATTCAATTTTAATAAACATCGGTTTAGTAAAAATTTATTGGTATGGATTGTTTATTGTGACAGGAATTTTAGTGGGGATGATTGTTGTTTTAAAATTGTCTGAAAGATATAGAATATCAAAAGAAACAATAATTGATTCGGTTTTTTATTTGATTGCCGGCGGCATTATCGGCGCTCGCGCGTATCATGTTCTTTTGGAGTTTCCTTATTATTTGAATAACCCCATAGAAATAATTAAAATTTGGCAGGGCGGAATTGCCATTCACGGAGCGATTTTTGCAGGCATTATTATAGTTTATTTTTTCGCGAAAAAACATAAAATAAATTTTTGGCAGCTTTTGGCGATTTACGCGCCCGGAGTTGCTATCGGGCAGGCTATAGGACGCTGGGGGAATTATTTTAATCAAGAGCTTTTCGGCCTGCCCACCAATCTTCCGTGGGGAATTCCAATTGAGCCTGTTAACCGCATGATTGAATATTATGGCGCCAACTACTATCATCCAACTTTTTTATACGAAAGCCTTGGCAGTTTGTTGATATTTATTGTTTTAATTTTTTTACATCGTTTTTTCATAAAAAAAGAATTCAAATTTTACGAAATAATTGTTTTGCTTTACTTAGGGCTATATTCAATTTTAAGATTTTTCCTGGAATTTGTCAGAATTGACAAAACCCTGGAAATATTAAATTTACGATTTCCGCAAATTATCAGCTTATTAATTTTGTTTATAATTAGCGTATATTTAATAAAAAACAGGAAAAAATACCGCTTGCCCTTGAAAAAAGTTTAAACTTATGCTACTATATTTTGGTAGCTCTCGCACTAAATTTTAAAAATTAATTTGTAATATTCGGATACTAATTTGCAGTATTCGGATTATATATTATATATGCCAAATAAAAAATCAGCGGAAAAAGAATTGCGCAAAGGCGCGAAATTAAAAATTTACAACAGTAAAATAAAAGATAATTTAAAAAATCTTTTAAAAAAAAGCAAAAAAGCGATTGAAGCCAAAGACAAGCAAGCAAGCGAATTAGTAGGAAAAACTTTAAAGGCTTTAGACAAAGCCGCGCAAAAAGGCGTAATCAAAAAAAATACCCGCGATCGGAAAAAGTCGCGGTTGCATCATAAGTTAAATGATTCAGTAAAAACTTAGAGTTTATTTTTTATACAAAATATGGAGGCGTAAAATGAAAGAAGAAGAAATGAATGAGTTTGCAAATGATTCAGGGTCTTTAAAATTTTTTAGTGGTATTAGTATTGGAGTCTTTTTTAGCGCTATTATTGTAATTGCATTAATTGATGTATGTCCAATATTCTTAGTCGGTTTATCTATCTGTGCGGCAGTATTTGCTGGAGTAACGTGGTGTTTCGTAAAAATCGGAATGAAAAATTACAAAACAATAGGATACTGGAAGTACAAAAAAGGAAAAGGAGAATTGTAACAATAAGGGACGTTAACCTAACAGTTAACGTCCTGTTTTTATTTAAAAAAATCAAATCTTAGCAATCATAAGCACCAATTCTGTTTTTAAATCGCCTTGTCCTGTTTTTAATTGCCTGTCTAATTTAATTAAACGCGAGAATATTTTTTTTAAAATTTCCATTGAAAAATTTCGCGCTTGCGTAAAACTTTTTTGCGCTACAAAAGGATGAAGCTTTAATTCGCTTGCCGCCTTGCGCGCGGTATGCCCCAGATCAATAGCCTGCCTTATTTGCAATAAAATCCTAAATTGCCTAATAAGCATGTGCATAAGATAGGCTTCTGCCAAACCGTTATCCAATTCTTTTTCCAATAAATCTATGGAAACTTGCTTGTTTTTTTGGCTAATCGCGTCTGTTAAGGCAAAAATATTTTCGGCAAATTTTCCTCTTACCATTTCCGTAATATCTTTATCGTTAATTTCCGCCTGCCCCGCGTCTTCAATCAGCTCGGGGTTTTGCGCTTTTTTATAGCTGATTAATTTATCAATCTCATTGGAAATCTGCCACAAATCACTGCCGACCAAACCAGCCAGACAGTTGGCGGCGCGCAAGGAAATTTTTCCGCCCCGTTCCAAAACGGTTTTTTTAATCCAATTGGCAGTCTCAATATTTGACAATTTTTTAAATTGCTGGACAAATTTTTGTTTGGATAAAAATTTAAAAAACTTGTTCACGCTTAATTTTTCACCGCTGTGCTCGTCATAAAAAATAACAATATTATCAGTTTCTTTTTTTTCAAGCATTTCCAGTAAAGATTTTTGTAATTTTTTACCCTTTAAAACATTTTCAATAACCACCATTTGTTTGGAAACAAACAAAGACTGAGCGGCGAAAGCCTCGTTAATTTCGCCTAAGCCCGCGGTTTCGCCGTTTATCAGCTTTATATTATTGCCTCCTGCGTCAACATCTTTAATAAATTTAAGCTTTAATTCATTCAATTTTTGCCGGCTCCGATAAGTATCTTCGCCGTAAAGAAATATAATCATGGCTTTATTATATATGAATTTTAGGATATTTCAAGCCCTTTATTTTTTTAAAAAATTATGTTAATGTTTAGTAAGATGATTTTTTAAAAATTAATAAAGCCATTATTTAAGGAGGGGTTATGTTGTTTAATTTGCTGGCATACCAGAAAGTTTCAGATGATTTAAGTAAATTTTTGTATGATTATTTTGGAGACAAAAAATTAATTCGCGTTTCTAAAACAATTTCAAGTAAAGATTCTCAAACTTTTATTAAGCTTCGCAAACTAGGATTAGTTGTAATTGAGTGCGTACACTACAAAAGATGCAAAGAATTTGATTTTAGCAAGCATGGAGCCGTAATTTTATTGACCGAAAATGGCAAGATTGAAATTGAATTTTATAAACAAGATTTAAAATTCTTTTTACTAATTGAGGCCCAATCCTCAATGCTAAAATCCCAAAAAACACAAACCTAAAAACAAAAAAGTCATCCAACAAAAAAGGGACAAAACAAGTCCCTTTTTATATTTGATAAAAATAATAAAATTTACAAACAAACCTTTTTAATTTTTTCAACATCAACATCCAAAAATTTTTTCGCCATTACGCGAAATCGCTTTGTGTCATCTGTTGTGAAAAAATTTACGACTGGATTTTTAACCTTGTTAATTTTATATTCCGGATGGCGCTCTAAATAATCTTTTAGACTTTGCGCGACAACTTCGCCGCTATTTAAAACATTACAACGTTTTGTCATAATGTTTTTGATTTCCTTGTAAAGAATCGGATAATGCGTGCAGGCCGGAATTAAAATTTGTACCTGCTTGACTTTCAACGGCCGCAAATATTTTTTAAGAATTTTTTTCGTTTCCGGCTGTCTGCTCCACCCTTCTTCAATTAAAGGCACAAGCAAGGGCGCGCTTGTTTGAAAAATCTCCAAGTCGGGATTTAATTTCTTTAATTCTATTTTATACGCGTCTGATTCAATTGTCGCTCTAGTGCCGATTACGCCGACACGTTTAATATTTTTGTCTTGGGCAACTTCTTCAACTAACGGACTGATTACACCAAGCACATTTTTGCCCGGATATTTTTGCGGCAAATACTCTTGTTGGATTTTCCGCAAAGCTTGCGCGGACGCGGAATTGCAGGCAATGATAATTAATTTGCACCTTTTTGCGAATAAAAAATCAACGGCTTCTTTTGTATAGCCGTATATCGTGTCTTGCGAGCGCCCGCCATAAGGCGCGCGAGCGCTGTCGCCAAAATATATATAATTGTAACTAGGCAAAACGCGCAAAAAACTTTTTAAAACAGTTAATCCGCCAAGCCCGGAATCAAAAACTCCTATCATATTTTTTTAACTTCTTCTTTAAACAATCGTCCGCGTTCTTTATAATTTTTAAACACTCCAAAACTAGCGCAGCCGGGAGATAGCAAAACAACATCGCCTGAATCGACTTTTGCCAAAGATTCCTTTACTGCCTCGCTCATATTATTTGCCACACAAATTTTATTATCAGAAAATGATATTTTATGTAAACGATTTTTTAATTCGCGCGAGCCTTTGCCTTCAAACAAAATTAAAAATTTAACTTTTTTCTTTATCTCTTTTGCCATTTTTTTAAAATCATTGCCCTTGTCAGCGCCGCCAGCAAGTAGAATTATCGGGCTATCAAAGGATTTTAAAGCTGTAACAGTGGATTCTGGAATAGTAGAGAAACTATCGTTATAAAAATTTATTGAATTTTTTTTTGCTGTAAATTCTATACGATATTCAAGGCCTTTAAAATTCGCGATTGCTTCGGTAACATATTTTTTGTTAATTTTTAAAATTTTAGCAACCGCAACTGCCGCGGCAATATTTTCTTTATTGTGCTCGCCAAGCAACTGTGATTTTAAATTAGATTTATCAAAATAAATTTTTTTACCATTTGCATCAAGAATACCCTTGAAGCTATTCTCAACTTTCAACTTTAAATCCTTATT
>JAGLLI010000024.1 GCA_023140595.1 Candidatus Parcubacteria bacterium | reverse complement strand
AAAATATCGCAATAACAAATGAGGGCAGAAAACAATTCCAAAAGAGCAAAATTAATAATTCTTTATAATCCATTATTATTACCTCCGTTTAGATTAATATCCTTTAAAAATATTTTGTTAAAAAATCTTATTTCGCCTAACAGGAGTTGTATCTGAAGTTTTTATTTTTCTTCCTTATTAAAATTATTAAGAAAGGAAAAATAAAAATTTGGGCGGAGACAGAAAGAATTTTTTGAAAATTTATGGTGAAAATTTATGGTTGACAAGTATAATTTTTTGTGATACAAAGTAATAGTTGCTTTAACAATATTTAATAATAATAAGAGGAGGTAAATTATGACATTTCAGGAGTTATTAAAAAAATGTAAAGACGATGGAACTGTTGTGGGTATTTTGGGATTTGACCGTCTTCCTAGATCGGCGACTATCAGAGAGGTAAATATCGATTGGGCGGTTGTCGAATTTTGCGAAGATGCTTTTGATGAAAGTGCTCCTAATGGTAGTTGCTCTGTTTCATTTTCCGTTGTTGTAATCGAACATTAATAAATTTTCAAAAAATTTTTTCTGGCGTAGCCAGATACAACTTGTTATGTGATGTAGCCCTTGTAATAATCTTCGGATTACGCAAGGGCTTTTTTCTTTATCTAAACTTGGATTTGGTGGGAATATGAGGGGCTATTTCACATAACTATAGTGATATGAGAAGTTTTGCAGATTCCTTATTAAATTTATATTCATCTGCAAAATTTGGACGTAGAGAAATGATAAATTTATTTTTGTTTTCATTATTATTTATTAAAAAATCAGAATTGGGCGGAGATGGGCTAGTTCTCCACCAGTTTTGTTAATGTTATTTTGAACTAGAGTTACTACGAAGGAACAACCACTTGCCAATTTTCACAAATGGCAAATTTTGTCCCATTGAGTCCTAATGCCGAGTCAACGATTGATCCAAAAGCTGTTTTCAGAATATGAAAATTTTTATATTCTTCTTCTGTAATTGAAGATTGTTTGTTTTTCTCAATCAATTTACCTTTTTCTTTTTCAATTTCAACAAAAGCAGCTTTTAGGTTATTTGGCAAGAAGCCAACAACCTTTTCTCCCTCCGAAACTGGAATTGAAGCGGAATTTGGTAATATAATTTTTTTACCCCCAGATTTACTTTGATTTAATTTTGCAATAGCGCCAATTATTTTACCCATTTTCAAAGTGTCCATACAGCCTCCTTTTTAGCCCAATTCTGATTTTTTAATTTTTAGATATTAAAGAACAAAAATAAATTTATCATTTCTCGCAGTCTCATATCACTTGTTAAGTGAAGTTGGCTTTGTACAAACGTAAATATTAAATAACGTTTAATAGAATACCTTACATTAAAAATCCACAAATGTCAAAGCCAATTTCATTTAATGAATACCGATATCTGATATCGCGTTGTTATGCGATGTAAATTTTTGCTTAAAATAGAATTATTTTAAAAATCAGATAATCGTTTTAATTACTGCGGATATTGTATTGAATAATTGCAAAAATTTATTTCGTATAATGAACACCGATATCTGAAGTTT
>JAGLLI010000023.1 GCA_023140595.1 Candidatus Parcubacteria bacterium | reverse complement strand
AAAATATCGCAATAACAAATGAGGGTAGAAAACAATTCCAAAAGAGCAAAATTAATAATTCTTTATAATCCATTATTATTACCTCCGTTTAGATTAATATCCTTTAAAAATATTTTGTTAAAAAATCTTATTTCGCCTAACTGTTGTGATATGAGAAGTTTTATTTATTCCTTTTTAAAATTAATATTTATAAATAAAATTTGGACGGAGAGAAATAATTATTTTAGTGGGCTGGGGAACGAGATAATCTCATTCCCCCAAGACGTTCATTGTGAGATGATTGTTTTTTCTTTTTTTGAATCATGGAATTCCAGATTTGGGTTGTAAACTAAATACAAAAAGATGCCTGATAAAACTCTCATTGGCCATTTAATAATATCATAATAGCTTAAATCCTTTAGATTAGTTGAAATGATTATAACCAATAACGTTGCTAATAAAAAACAAACTCTTTTAAAATTTTTATTCATGTTTCCTCCTTAAAATGAACGCCCACTAAAATAATTATTTCTCGCAGTCTCATATCACTTGTTATGTGATGTAGCGACGGATTAGAAAAGATTTAATTTAGATTATCATTATATTTTGTTAATTGCAAGAAATATAAATATTCACTAAATTTAGTCGCTATTTCACATAACGTTTTAGATATCTGAAGTTCTTCATTCTCTACATTATTATATTTATAAAGAAAAGAGAATTAAGAATTTGGGTCGGAATAAAATTTTTCTCATTATTATATAATTATTAAGAAATTTTATGGAGCCAGATATCGGTTGTTAGATGATGTAATAATAAAATCTTCTTTCCTTATTATAAAATTTAATTGGGGGCAAATTTATTTTTGTTATCAGCTAAATATTTTTTAGCAATCATAACGAATTTCAAATCACGATTGTTCATTTCTAGCTCGAACTGTATTTTACTTCTAACGTTTTCAAATAATCTAATCGCTTCATCAAATGACAGCCAGAGAAGCTTAAACTTGTTGCTCATTTCTTCTTTGGTGAAATTAGGCGTTTTGTGTTCCCTAATTTTTCGAGCCAAAAAACAAACGGAGTGATTAAACAAGCAGGGGAATTCAGGACTTTTAAATTCAAATTCACCTAATTTTGTTATCAATTCAACATCGCAAGCGCCTTCTTCTATGGCTTCTCGGAGCGCGGTTTCTTCAATGCTTTCGTTATCCTCAACGCCGCCACCGGGAATTTTGTGGTAATCACCGTCTTTTACTTCCAGTATGGCGATTTTATTTATACTATCGTCAAAAATTACAGTCCGTGCCGCTCTTCTAATTTCTTTTTTATTCACCATATTAAAAAATAAATTTGCCCCCAATTAAATTATTTTAATCAATAAAGAGAAGATTTTATTATTATTTCATCTAATGAACACCGATATCTGAAGTTTTTAATTCTCTACATTAATTTTATTATAAAGAAAAGAGAATTAAAAATTTGCACTCATTGTTTTTTTATTTAAAATAAGTTAAAATTATATTATAAATTTCTAATCAAGGAGGGCTATGAATGGAAATTATAAATATCCAAGCAAAGATCCTATTTGTATGTTAGCACAAGAGTTAAGATTACGCAATTTTAGCTACAAAACTGTAAAAGCATATACATACTACAATCAGGAAATTTTAAGGTTTACTGAAAAGTCGCCTAGAGAAATAAATAGTCAAGACATTAAAGATTATTTGGATTATTTAATTAGCTCAGGAAAATCAACTTCAACAATTAATCAAGCGATTAACGCGTTGAAGTTTTATTATGGGCAAATACTAAGAAGAAAGTTTTTTTTCGGTGAAATAGGCATAAAACGTCCAAAAAAAGAAAAAAAATTGCCGACTGTATTATCAAAACAGGAAATAGTAAAAATGATAAATGCGAGCGATAACTTGAAACATAAATTAATAGTTCAGGCGCTATACAGTACCGGACTCAGAATATCTGAGTTAAGAAATTTAAAAATTGATGATATTGATTTTAATAGAAAAAACGTATTTGTAAAATCAGGGAAAGGTCGAAAAGACAGAATCACTATTATCTCGGAAACGGTGTTAGATAATATTGATAAATATTTGCTTGAGTATAAGCCAATTATTTGTCTTTTTGAGAATGGACATACAAATAAAAAAATGAGTGTTCGCGGTTTGCAAAAAGTTGTATCAGACTTGGCTAAATGCGCGAAAATAAAAAAAGGCGTAAGCGCTCATTCCCTAAGACATAGTTTTGCAACGCATTTATTGGAGAATAATGTTAATTTGCGCTATATTCAAAGCCTTTTGGGTCATACCCGATTGGAAACAACGCAGATTTATACAAAAGTGGCTATAAACAATTTTGCTAATATTAAAGATTTATTGTGATAATTTTTATATATTTGCTTATTTTAAATAAATAAACTTATTCTTTGTTGCAAAATTTTTTTAAATAATATATTATATTAATTAGGGAAGCGACAAAATTTGTCGTTTTATATTATTTTGAGTTTTGGCAATAATTTCGGTTACGGAAATATCCTCCAACCAACGCCATAAGCTCCCGTAGTTCAATTGGATAGAACAGTAGCCTCCTAAGCTTCAAATAGAGGTTCAATTCCTCTCGGGGGCACTATTTTGCTAATATTAGTATATATTATAACATTTTTTATTTTTAGCGTAAAGTTTTAAATTTATAGAAAATATAATATATACTGTAATATTAGCATAAATTTTTAAATAACCGTTTTACATAGAACGTAATAAAAAATTATACTAAGGTTCTGTATAGAACGAAAAAATGGGCCATTAGCTCAGTTGGCTAGAGCGCTTGCATGGCATGCAAGAGGTCATGGGTTCAAGTCCCTTATGGTCCACATAATAAATATCCCCTTTTGGGGGATGTTTATTGTGTGGACTATGATGGCGGCTTAAACCAAGCTGATTATACAAGACAAATAAATAAACTTATTTTTTAAAATAATATATAAAAATCTTACAAACATTTTAGCATGATGGTGTGAGGCTCGCCTCTTCAAGTCCCTTATGATCCACCACTTCGCTCTTGTGGCATCGTCACTTAAGAGTTACGCGGTGCATGCACAAGTTTTAATGGATTGACATTATATAAAAAGTGCGCTATGTTAATATAATAATGCTAAAAATTGACGTTTGTACATAGTAGTTCTTTTTTAAATTGATCAAAATTCTAGATTTAGGACAAGATCAAAAACTAAACAAGGAGGTAATATCTCATGGAATTTCAATTTGTTGAATCACATGTCATAAACAATGGCGATTACGCTCTTAATGTTCCATCGTATTTTTATAAAAATGGAGCAAGTAACCAAGGGGCTTTTCAGCTCATATTAAAATTTGACAAAAATGCAGAACAAACCATAGTTTTTTAAATAATGGCTTTCAAATCATCCTATGCGATTACAAGCAACCAAGTTTTTTCAGAGACATAGATGCCATGGTTGTAGAAGAGCATATAAAAAATGGCGAGATTAAAGAAGGTATGTTTGTAGCCCTTGAATCACTAGACGGCATGATTATTTATGCCGGATACGATGAGGTTAAAGCAGAAAAAGAGGCAAATAGATTTCTTGAATAGTTAATTCACTTGGTGATGAATTAAGTTAACCGACCCGTAGTTTAAAAAATGACTACGGGTTTTAATTTTTTAAATCCACTTTTCTTGCATAATCCATCCAATTAAGATATGATTATTATATCAAAACTTATCAAAAAGATAAGTCTACAATAACGTGGACTTAAGTATTTAATAGTTTGGTGGATAAGTCCACGTTAATGTGGACTTAAATATGTAGTTTGGCTAATATTAAATAAAAAAATATAGGGGATAAATCGGGGATAAATGTTGATAAAATTGTAAATTTTTTAAAAAATTGGTGATAATTTGTGTGTTAATAATTAAAATATTTTAAAAATATGTTTGATACAATTATAATCGGCGCCGGTCCCGCCGGCTTTACGGCTGGCATATACGCAGCCAGGCGGGAAATGAAAACAATGATAATTGCGAAAGAGCCGGGCGGGCAAGTTGCTTTAGCTTCAGAAATAGAAAATTATCCGGGCTTTAAAAGCATTGAAAGTTATGATTTAATTACAAAAATGCAGGATCAAGTTAAGGCGTTGGGGGTTGAAATAAAAATTGATGAGGTTAAAAAAATTGAAAAACAAAATGACGATTCTTTTGTTTTATACACAGCAAAAGAAAAATATCAAAGTAAAACTATAATAATCGCAATGGGCTTAAGTCCGCGGAGATTGGCTATTCCCGGAGAAAATGAATTTAACGGAAAGGGAGTTTCTTACTGCGCTAATTGCGACGGACCTTTTTATAAAGATAAAACAGTGGCAATTGTCGGCGGAGGCAATGCCGCGCTTGATGCCGCGGAAATTATGTCAAAAATCGCTAAAAAGGTTTATTTAATACATAGGCGAGAAGAATTTAAAGGCTTTGAGGTTTTACTTGATAAGGTTAAAAGAAAGGAAAATATTGAATTTTTATTAAATATTGAAATAAAAGAAATAATCGGCAAGGAAAAAGTTGAAAAGATTAAAATTTATAATAATAAAATCAATAAAGAAAAGGAGATAACGCTGGATGGCGTGTTTGTGGAGGTGGGCAGAATAGCGCATACTGATTTGGTTGCCGGTTTTGTGGAAAGAGATAAAGCAGACCAAATAATTGTCAAAAGTAATTGCGATACGAAAACTCCGGGCATTTTTGCCGCAGGCGATGTTGTTGTCGGCGATTTTAAACAAATAACAATCGCCATGGGGCAAGCCACAATCGCGGCTTTGGCAGCTTATCAATATTTACAGCTTAAAGAAAAATAAAAAAATTGCTATAAAAAAATTGCTATTGACTTTTTTGTTTTATTCATATATAATATTTTTAGTCCTTAAATTTAGGGCTATTTATTTTTGCCACCGCTAGCAAGCGTTAGGGCGCCATCGTCTAGTGGTTAGG
>JAGLLI010000022.1 GCA_023140595.1 Candidatus Parcubacteria bacterium | reverse complement strand
CAAATTGAAAAAGTCGGAGTAATCGTAAAATACGGCAAATGATAATTATAAGCAATATTTTTTATAAGCTTTCTAACTGATTCGGCAGATGGCAGGGCTTCACCGACATAAGCATGCAAAACTGTTCCGCCGGTATATTTGGTTTGAATATCGTCTTGTAGGTCTAGTGCCGCGAATAAATCATCGGTAAAATTAACAGGAAGCTGAGTTGAATTAGTATAATATGGCGATGCTTTGCCTTTTTTGACTGCATCCTGATTAGCTACTATAATATCCGGGTATTTTTTCCTGTCAATATTAGACAAGCGCCTAGTTGTGCCTTCTGCCGGAGTGGCTTCCAAATTATATAAATTATTCGTACTGTTTTGATAATCCATCATCTTTTCCCGCATATACTCTAATATATCCAAAGCAAAAGCTTTTCCTTTCTCTGAGGTAATGTCTTCGCCTATGGGCTCAAAATTTAACAATGCTTCATTCATGCCGATAATACCGATTGTGGAAAAATGATTCTGCCAATACTTGCCAAATCTTGCCTTAATATTACTTAAATAATGCCGAGCATACGGATAAAGACCGCCATCTGTTAATTTTTCCAGCATTATTCGCTTAGTTTCCAAACTGCTGCGGGCAATAATCATTAAACTGCTTAGTCTGTCAAAAAACTCTTTTTTGCTTTTTGATAAATAACCGATACGAGGCAAATTAACGGTTACCACGCCGATTGAACCGGTTAAAGGATTAGCTCCGAATAAACCGCCGCCGCGTTTTTTTAATTCCCTATTATCTAACCGCAGACGGCAGCACATTGAACGCGCGTCCTCCGGAGACATATCGGAATTAATAAAATTTGAAAAATAAGGAATTCCATATTTAGCAGTCATTTCAAACACTTTTTCCGTAACCGGCGAATCCCAATCAAAATCTTCGGTGATATTATAAGTTGGAATCGGAAAAGTAAATACCCGCCCCTTGGCATCTCCGTCCATCATTGCTTCGGCAAAAGCCATATTTAACATATCCATCTCTTTTTGGAAATCTTTGTATTTCTCTTTCATTATTTTGCCGCCGATAATAATATTTTCTTCGCGAACTTCTCCCGTTGGCGTTAAATCCATAGTAATATTTGTAAAAGGCGTTTGAAATCCGACTCGTGTAGGAACGTTAATATTAAATAAAAATTCCTGAATACATTGTTTTACTTCCCCATAACTCAAATTATCATATTTAATAAAAGGCGCTAAATATGTGTCAAAATTTGAAAATGCTTCCGCTCCGGCAATCTCGCCTTGCAAAGTATAGAAAAAATTAATTACCTGCCCAAGAGCTGTGCGAAAATGCTTTGGCGGTTTTGACTCAACCTTTCCGGCGGCTCCGGTAAAACCCTGAACCAACAAATCTTTTAAATCCCAGCCGGCGCAATACGGAGCTAGCAGCTGCAGGTCATGAATATGAATATCGCCGTTTTTATGCGCGTTCCTGATATCGGAAGTATAAACTTTTGAAAGCCAATAATTTGAAGAAATAATTGACGCAAGATGATTGTTAAGGCCTTGCAGACTATAACTCATGTTTGAATTTTCCTTAACCCGCCAATCCGACTGCTGTAGATAGTTTTCCATTATATCAATTGAATTCACCATATTCTTCATATCCCGCAAACGCGCCCTTTGATCGCGATAAAGAATATAGGATTTTGCAACTTTAATCTGCCTGCCTGCAATAAGCGCTTCTTCAACAACATCTTGTATTTCCTCAACCGCTGGAATGCTTCTTTCGTGAAATTTTTCTTTTAAAATTTCCACAACATTATCACTAAGTTTTTTTGCCAAATATTCATCCGGCTTGCCGATTGCCTCTGTGGCGTTAAAAATAGCCTTGGTAATTTTTGCCTGAT
>JAGLLI010000021.1 GCA_023140595.1 Candidatus Parcubacteria bacterium | reverse complement strand
ATATTGGAATATAATCACGAAGAAAGAGAGATAAAAAAAATCGAAAAATGGCTTAAAGCGAATGAATTTCATCCGAAGTATAGGTTTAGCGGCATAGCGGCAAGCCAAAAAGGAAAATTGGCAAAATTAAAAGCAAAAAAAATAGACAAGCCGATTGGCAGCGCAAAGATAAAAATTAATAATCTGGGAAAAGAAAAACGCGGCTTAGTTTTGAGCGTTAAAATTAAATCAAAAAAATTTAATGAAAAAGAGCTTATAAAAAATTTAGCTTTTAAGATTCATAAAGGCGAACGAGCTTTACTTAGTGGAGCTAACGGAAGCGGTAAAACTACCTTACTCAAGATAATTTCCGGAGAAGATACTGACTTTGCTGGAGAGGTAATATTTGGCGAGAATATAAAAATCGGATACTTAGAACAGTTTAGCTCTATAAACCCAAAGAAAAGCATATTAGATGAATTTGAAGATAAAACCGGAATTATTAATCCAAAATCCAGAAGCATATTAGCTTGCTATTCATTTGATTCAGAAAGCGTAATGCGCAAAGTTTCAACTCTGAGCTATGGCCAGCTTAAGAGATTAGAACTGGCAATAATTCTAGCGCGTGAACCCAGCTTATTAATTTTAGACGAGCCGACTAACCATCTTGATATATATACCAGGGAAGAGCTTGAAAATTTCATTATTTCCCAGAAAATCCCAATGATAATTGTTTCACATGACAGGTATTTTATAGAAAAAATCGGGGCAAACAAAGAAATTGAACTAGGTTAAGCTAAGCGTTGTTTTGGTGCGCAAGTCCACGAATATAATTGACAGATTTAGCACATTCCATAGAATGTGCTAAATTATTCCAAAACCAATATCTCCCGCCAAACTCTTTGTCCCTGCCGTCCGTAAATAATTGCGTTTCTTTTGCTCAAAATATTTTTATATTTTTCCAACAGTCTTTCCGGCAAAGGAGAGACTGTTTTAAATTGCGCAAAATCAGGATTTATAAATATTTTTTTATTTCCTAAATTAAAAACAGGAAAAATTATTACAATTCTTCTTTTTGGTTTTAAAATTTTAACAAATTGCGCGAAAGTTTTTGTATATAATTCTTCTAATTGTTTTATTGTTTTTTTAACATCAATTTTCCCTCTTTGCGGACCCAAATACGGTTCTGTTGCAATTGCGTCAATTGATTTTTCCTGAATTTTATTTACGATTTCTTTTATGTCACATTCAAATATTCGCGCCTTGTTTTTCTCTTTATCTTTTATCGCCCAATTAATATTTTTTTTCGCATCTAAAACAGCCTTGGAAGAAATATCGGTTCCGATAATATTTTTAATGTCCATCAAACAAGCCTCGGTTATAAGCGTGCCTGAACCGCAAAACGGATCAAGCATAACCGCGTTCTTTTTATTTGCAAAAGGAGCGAGCGCTAAATTTATCATTATTTGCGCCAATTTCGGCGGAAGCATTCCGGAATGATCGTCTCTTGCCGGTCGACCATAATCCCTAAAAGACAATTCTTTAAACGGCTGGACAGCCGCGGTTTCACCGATTAAAAAATCTTTTCCATCTTCTATGATAACCAATTCAAAGCCTTTTTTAAGTAAATTATTTTGTTCCACAACCACGCTTGATAAAATATTTTCCTTGCTGTTTACCCAGCGGCCCCGTAAGCCTTTTTTCTTAAAATATTTTTTTACTTCCATCCCCAAAGGCTTTAAATTTATATTTTTATTTCCATAATAAGAAAACCCGAAAAAGATTTTTGATTCAGTTTCTATTTGCTTTTCCAGGTATTCGCTCAAATTTTCCAAATTTATTTTTTCAACTTTTTCCAAAACGATTTTGCCGATTTTAATCACGCCTCCCATTTGCTGGATTAATTTTTTCGCTTCCAATTCTGTTTCAGATTCTATAATTAATATTTTATTATTAATTATTTGATAATTTTCGCGCGTCCCCAAAACTGAAAAAATTTCCGCAATTGACAGCGCCGGATTATTTCCTAATTCAAAAAAATATCGCATATTGTATGAAGTTTATTTTTAATGTTTATATTTTAGCATATTTTTTGCTAAAGTTAAAAATTTTTATTTGACTTTTGGCTCCGACAATTTGACTTTTGGCTAAAAATAATGTAATTTATAACAATAATTTGGGAAGAGTTCTCAAATTATTGTTTTTTTAGTACCTTAACAATTAGGTTTAATTCTAAAAAATATATAAAGGAGGAAAAGATGGGTCATACAGAATACTACCGTC
>JAGLLI010000020.1 GCA_023140595.1 Candidatus Parcubacteria bacterium | reverse complement strand
CTGCAAAAAAGAATGGGCGTTGAAGAGCCTAAATTTAAAATTGACGTTTCAATTAATTCGCCTGTTACGATTACAGACGGACCGTTTAAAAATATGGAAGGAAAAGTTACCAACATTGACGAGGCCAAAGGCAAAGTAAAGGTCTTGGTTTCAATGTTCGGACGCGAAACACCGGTAGAATTAGATTTTTTACAAATTAAAAAAATATAATAATATGGCTAAGAAAATATTAACAGTTATAAAACTGCAAATTCCAGCCGGGCAAGCTAACCCGTCTCCTCCTGTTGGACCTGCTTTAGGACAACATGGTTTGCAGATTCAAGATTTTTGCACAAAATTCAATAATGCGTCAAAAGACCGCATGGGCGACATTGTACCGGTTGAAATTACCGTTTATGAAGACAGAACTTTTGATTTCATAATGAAAACAACTCCGGCAGCGGAACTAATCAAAAAAATCGGAAAATTTAAAAAAGGTTCAGGCAAAGCTTTATCTGAAAAAATCGGTTCAATTACGCAGGCGCAATTAAAAGAAATTGCCGAAATTAAAATGCCGGATCTTAATACTAACGATGTTGAACAGGCAATGAAAATCATTGCGGGCACCGCGCGACAGATGGGTGTTGAGGTTAAATAAAATTTAATTAATAATTTGTGGGAGAAGATTTAGTTAAAAATTTCTCGACTTTCTACTTCACTATAACCACGAAAAATCTATGAAAAAAGAAAAAAAATCTTCTAAAAAATCATCCGCCGTCGCTAAAGCTATGGCGGACAAGGGAAAAAAAACAATTGCTCCTGAGCTTGATAAACAGAGAGTTTATTCATTGGAAGAAGGAATTGAGTTAACTAAGAAACTTTCAAAAACCAAATTTGACGCGTCGGTTGAGGCGCATTTTCGTTTGGGAATTGATGCTAAAAAAGGCGATCAGCAAATCAGAACCGCTGTCAGTTTGCCTCACGGAACAGGAAAAACCATTAAAGTTGCCGCCTTTGTCAGCCCGGAAAAAGAAAAGGAAGTAAAAGCGGCCGGAGCTGATTTTGTCGGCAGTGAAGATTTGATTGCGGAAATCAAAAAAACCGAAAAAACAGATTTTCAAGTAGCGGTTGCCGAACCGGCCATGATGAGGCATTTAGCAAAAATCGCTAAAATTTTAGGAACCCGCGGGCTTATGCCTTCGCCGAAAAATGAAACAGTTACTCCAAATCCGGCAAAGGCCGTTCTAGAGCTAAAAAAGGGTAAAATAAGCTTTAAAAACGACGATACAGGCAATATTCACGCAGTAATCGGCAAGGTTTCATTTGATGATAAAAAATTAATTGAAAACTTCACGGTTTTGGCTAATACCATTAAAAAGGTCAAACCAAATAAAGCCAAAGGCGTTTATATTAAAAATATCAGCATTTCTTCATCAATGGGACCCGGGATAAAAATTGTTGCGCCTAAATAGGATTTATAAAAAATAAAAATCGCTCTTTTTGTTAACCTGGGTTTTAAAACCCAGGTTAACAAAAAAAGCGATTTTTATTTATTTTTATTTATTTTTATTTATTTGCGTTTGCGCGCAGTATTTGCTAAAATAGAAAAACGATTAAATATTTATTTTTATTACTTTATGACAAAACTAACAAATCCAAAAACATTAAGATTAAGCTGGGATGAAACTTTAATGAATTTATCGGTAATGGTTTCAAAACGGACAGCATGCAAATTTCATGAAACAGGAGCCGTGTTTGT
>JAGLLI010000002.1 GCA_023140595.1 Candidatus Parcubacteria bacterium | reverse complement strand
TTAAAAACAATAAAATTACGCCCAGGCCGACTAAAAAATTAATAAAAAATAGAACAATCGCCATTTCAATGCTTATTATCCAGTTATTTTTAAATAAATTCCAGCCTGATTTTATTGCCTGAATTGTTTTTTGCCCCTTAATTACCACAAAAGCGATTGAGTATTTTATTAAAAATGAAAATGCCAGGCTAAGCGGTATAAAAATTATAAACATTATAATATACCAGCCGCTTGCCAGTCCTGAATTTTTAAATACTTCCGAAAGCAAGGGCAGCGCGATTATACAAAACATAATCGCTATCGCTATGCGAGAGATGATATTTAAACTTAAAACCGGCCAAAAATTTTTCATGCCCGTGAGTATTCCGTTTTTAAAATCATGCTCTTTGTCATGCTTTGTTTTTGATGTGTTATGAACAATCGCCACTTGCGAAGTGATGCTTAACCACAACAAGAACAAACTCAAAACCAAAACAACAAACAAAGTCATTAACGCTAAAAATAAAGAAAAAGGATCTTCTGCCGCCATATGCCCCATATTGCTTAAAGTTCCTTTGCTAAAAAAACCGGTTTCTAAAATTCTTTGCATGCCAATGTAAAGATTGTTTTTGCCTGGTCCGTCAAAACCCCTAAAAATCAACTCCAGCTCGCCGCCGTTGCCCAAAAGAGCCGCAAAAAGCCCGAAAAACCATAAATATTTATGTTGCCATGTATTTTCCCATGCTCGCTTTAAAATTGTGCGATATAACATCATATTTTTTAAATATAAAATTATTTTATTATGGTTTTATTATAACATATTTTGAATAAATAACAAAATCTAATCTTTAACCAGCTCTTCAAATTTTTCTTTCTCTATCGTTTCATTCTTTAATAATTCTTTGACAACTTTTTCAATTTTTTCTTTTTTGTCTGTAATAATTTTTTCAGCCATTTTGGTGGCGCGAGAAATAAACGTAAATATTTCTTCATCTATTTTTTCCGCTATTTTTTCGCTGTAATCGCGCTGTTCGGTAATTTCCCTTCCCAAAAATATCATTTCTTCTTTGTTGCCAAAAGTGCGCGGCCCTAAAATTTCGCTCATGCCAAAATCCGTAATCAAACGGCGGGCGATTGAAGTGGCGCGCCTAAGATCGGAAGTGGCTCCGGTGGTAACTTCTCCATATATGCTTTTCTCGGTTAAATAACCGCCCAAAAGAACCGCGATTTCTTCTATGTATTCAGACTTGGTATGCATGTGCTTTTCTTCTGTGGGAAGTTTTATTGTATAGCCTCCGGCTTGGCCGCGCGCGATAATTGAAATTTTATGCACAGGGTCGGTATTAGGCAAATAATGCGCCACAATCGCGTGCCCGGCTTCGTGGTAGGCGGTAATATCTTTTTCTTTTTTGGTAATTATTCGTGATTTTCGTTCAGGACCAAGCATTACTTTTTCAATCGCGTCAAAAAGCTCTTCCATATCAATAATTTTTTTATTATTCCTGGCCGCTAAAATCGCCGCTTCATTAAGTACGTTAGCCAAATCAGCGCCGCTAAACCCAGGCGTGCGTTCGGCAATGCGGCGCAAGCTGACATCACTAGCAAAAGGCTTCTTTTTGGCATGTACTTTTAAAATTTCATGTCTTTCGTTAATATCCGGATTTTCCAAGACCACTTGGCGATCAAAGCGGCCGGGTCGTAAAAGCGCTTTGTCTAAAACATCCGGACGATTAGTGGCGGCAAGCACTATAATATTCGTGCTTGGCTCAAAGCCGTCCATTTCAACCAAAATTTGATTTAAAGTCTGTTCCCGTTCATCATGAGAACCGCCAAGTCCCGCGCCGCGTTTTCTGCCAACCGCGTCAATTTCATCAATAAAAATAATACAAGGCGTGCTTTTTTTTGCTTTTTTAAATAAATCGCGCACGCGCGAGGCGCCCACACCGACAAACATTTCAACAAATTCCGAACCGGAAATATGAAAAAACGGCACCTTTGCTTCGCCGGCTGTGGCACGCGCCAATAAAGTTTTACCTGTGCCCGGACTTCCCAAAAGTAAAACTCCGCGCGGTATGCGCGCGCCCAAATCCAAAAATTTTTTTGGATTTCGCAAAAACTCAACCACTTCTTTAAGCTCTTC
>JAGLLI010000019.1 GCA_023140595.1 Candidatus Parcubacteria bacterium | reverse complement strand
ACGGTAGTATTCTGTATGACCCATAAACTTTTCATTTTTTTTATCAAAAGACTGCATTCCCAGATATGGAAACGCGCAATTCGATCTTTTATGCACTAATTCCGCTGCTGTTTCTTGGCTAACAGCCCAAAGAAGCTTATTTTGCACAATTTTAAAAAATTCAATTGTTTTGTCGTCTTTCGCGTCATAATCAATACTTGTAGTATAAATATCTTTTATTTTTTGATAAAAAATTCGTTCAGAAAGACGAATTTCTCGAAGTTTTTCTTGCAGTTTATCAAAATATTCTGTTAATCTGCCTGATTTTAATTTTTCTTCATTTAAGGAAAATCCTTGCACTAAATATTCTTTTAATTTTTGGGTTGCCCATTGCCGAAATTGCGTTCCTTGCCGTGATTTTACTCGATATCCAATTGAAATAATCACATCAAGATTGTAGTAATTCATTAAATAACTTTTTTCATCACTGGCAGTTGTTCGGAATTTCCGAACAACTGAATTTTCCGCTAACTCATTTTCCGCAAAAATATTTTTTATATGTTCGCTAATCGTTCCTTTTGCCTTTTTAAATAGTTCACAAATTTGAGATTGAGAAAGCCAAATATTTTTATCTTTTAAAAGAACGTCAACAGAAATATTTCCGTTTTCAGAAGTATAAATAATAATATTTGAAGAAATTTTAGTCATTATTTTATAAATTAAACCGTAAGCAAAATAGTTAATTTTTCCTGTAAAAGAGATGTTTCGTTTGGCAATTTCTCCTTATCTTTTTGCATAGCTTCAAGATGGCACTTTATAGCGTCCTTAGCCATTTTTTTTGCCTCTTCAAAATTACGCCCATAAGTTATTAAGCCGGGGAGCAATGGCACTGTTACCTGATATCCGCCTTCGGGAATTTTTTCATAATTTATAGTGTAGGAATAAAAAAAATTTGAAATATTTTTTAACATATTTTCATATTACAGCGTAATTAATAATCAGCCAATGCTATGCTATTAGTAAAAACAAATAACAAGGAGCGAAATATATTATTTTTCCGCTACCATCCTAAAAACTACTCATACCGCCGCGATGAAACTGTTGTCTGCATTATTGTATGCTGTTTGTACGCGCCGACCGCCTCAACTTCTATTTTTATTGTTACGCGAGGCTGAATTTTCGCGTCAGGCAACACGCCGATATCATTATCCTCAACAAAAAAATCTAAATTTGTCACTTTAATGTCATTGGGGGTAACCGGCAGAGCGCCTATGCCGTTATCGCGCTCAATAATAAAATCATCACTGCCGTCAACATAATACACTACGCATTCACTGTCTTTATTTTTAAAATACAATACACCGCCATTAATATAATAAATTTTTTTATCAGATGCAACGCCAATAAAAGCGTTGCAATCACCCTCCATAACTTGCGCGCCTCTTATTTCTTTGCTTATTATTTCAAATAAAAATCGCATGTTTTCCTGCGTGTTTTGCTCGGCAATCGCGTTTTTTTGGCTTTCTATTGTTGATTTAAAAATGCTTAATGTTAAGCCGATTAAAACCACAAAAATACTAATCGCGCACATTATTTCAATCAAAGAATTGCCTGATTTATTTTTTAGGATATTTTTAAGCATAATAATCATCGCCAATTATATAAATGTGTTTCCGCGATATAATCTTTTAAAACGTTGTTTTCATTCCATTGAATATGGGATTTTATTTTATAATAATCAGTTATTCCATCAGCCGGACTGCTTGCGTCAATACCGTCTACAATTATTAGACGATAATATTGGGTTGCCGTATTTCCATCCGCGGTATGCGTATAAAAATTATTCACGCTATTTTTATAAAGTCTAGCCAAAACATCTCCTATGCCATTCGCGTTTATCAAAGCCATTGTATAATCAATCGCGAAATCATTATTGGCCCAGCCCGCAATATCCAAGTCCCAGTCAACAACCGGGATCGCAATCCAATTGTCATCCCTGATATTCCTAACCAACTCCAAACCTTCTTGCGCAAGCATTGAAGCGACCAGCATATTTTTATTTACTTTTTGCACTTGAATATTCTGCAAAACCAAAGAAAAAACCCCTAAAAGACCGATGCTAACCACCCCCATCACAACTGACGCTTCAAGTATTGAAAAACCTTTATTGTTTATTTTAAATATATGCATGATTACTTGTACTCGCTTGACGGGTGAAAATTATTCAACATCCACAAGACCGAATTTATTTATTTTAACTTTTCGGGAATAACCGCTACCGCTTAAAGTTATTTCAATATAATTAACATTTTGAACTTGCAAAACATCATTGTTTTCATTATTTGCTCCATTTATTTTTATTTCCGGATTAGGCGGAATATGATTTATATAGCCATAATTCCTATTGGTAGCTCCTCCAATATCAACTTCGCTAATTATAATTCCATCTGCAGCTATGGCAATTGTTTCATGCCTTTCATTATCAGCAGTCGCATCTTCTCCTGCGCGATATTTTTCACTATCATCTTTATCAGCATAAATAATATATTTACTTTCATCCTCCTTAACTCTAATACCCCACCCGCCCGCTGGAACAACTCCGCCAAACTCCTTTAAGCTTAAAGCATAACTCTGCACCTTGCGTATATCGCTTGCAAGTTTGTAGGCCGCCAAATCAACTTTATTTCTACTGTCATGACCGCTAAAATTAACCAAAGCGATAGAGGAAAGAATTACAATTACAGCCATGCTAACGGTTAATTCTATTAAAGTATAACCTTGTTTGTTTTTAATTATCCGCACAAGGCGAATCAGCCTTGGGCTGAAAATTTTTCGCATTTCTTTTTTAAAAAAAATCACAGTAGGAACAGGGCAATGCCCTGTTCCTACTGTGATTTTTCTTTTTAAAAATTATTTCCACTTTATAAAATATTATTTAGCCTCAATCCAAGACGGAAGCTTTTGCTTTATTATAAAAGCGTCAGTGGTGCTGGAACATGAATATGATGTAGTCGTGTCAGTTACTTTTAATTCTACTTTGCTTGGGATGCCGTATGCTGAAAAAATCATAATAGTTGATGAAGCGTCTACAATAGGCTCTATATTATTATCAACATCCGTCCAGTCCCACGAACAATTGCTCTCATCGCAATCATGTTCAACATTACCGGTATAATACTTGGCCCTGTCCATGCTTTCAAACAGGACATCCTCTTCAGCGCTAAAACTGTTCGGTGTCCAAATAAAATGATCAGGATTTGGAAATTCGCTTACAAAAGTTGTAAAAGTTGAACTGTTTACATCGGGGTCTCCGTCTGTATCAGCTCCTGTATTGTTATTATAAGAAACCATGCCAGAAAGACCGCCCTGGCTATCCCATACTTGAACTTCCCATTCATAATGTGTTCCATAGCCCAATCCGGATCCGGTATCTTGATAAATAGTATAAGCGCATATGTTAGTATCTACATATCCGGTACAATCAACATCACATGCCCCGCCAAGAGGCAAACCAGTTACGCCGCCCGTGCAATCACTAACGCATACCCCGTTTTCACATTGCCCTGAATTAAATATAAGCGGACCGCCTGATTCATATACTTTTAATTGATAAGATTTCAAAGTATCGCCATCAGCATCATTAAAAGTCCATTTAAGCTCAGCTTGTCTGGCATTTCCAGCGCAAGCATCTGCTCTCCACCAATTCGGCGCGCTTAAAAAGCTAAGAGTCGGTAAATTATTTAATGGCACTCTTACTTGATAATTTGAAACTAAGCATGTGTCGCCGCAATTATTGTTTGCACAATCCGCGTTTACAGCGCAGACTTCTCCAGCATCAGCGCCTCCTACACAAGAAGAATAATTTCCGCAGTTAAAGCTTGTCCACCCAATGCCGGTGCCATCCGCGTTTCCATTCCATGCCCAGCCTTTCAATCCATTAACAGAGGCATCGGCAGTTGCCTCAAAACCGGCTTGTCCATGGTCAAACCTTATCCAGCCGCTATCGCCAATTGATAAAATTTTTGCCCAGCCGATAATATTCGCGCCAACCAGCTTCGCAATCGGTCCGGCTCCGACTCCGGGATCGTTAGACGGAGGATTACTTGTATCACCATCGCTAGTTCCGCAATTATTATCCGTTCCACAGCGATTAAAACTAATCCACCCAACATTGGAATTCCATGCGTATCCTGAAAAATTTCCCGTAGCCAAATCAATATTTACGCCGTAATCATGAAAAAGCGTGCCAACTGCCGGGCATCCTGCCGAACCCGTGTCTCCTGCATCATAAGCGCTGTTTCCGTTAGTATCGCAATCAATAGTATTAAAACTAACCCACCCAACATTGGAATTCCATGCCCAGCCGCTAACATTTTCACCGACTCCGGCGCAAACAATATTAGCGCCTTTATTAAACTTAAAAATAAAAAAACTTACAGCTGAGGCAAAAATCGCAAGTACCGTGATAGAAATTAATAATTTTTTTGTTTTTAAAAAATTCATAATAAAACTCACAACTACATTCGCAATTCGCGGATTAGCATTTATTGGCAGATTAGCATCATCTTAGATAAACAAACTCCAATACCAAGACACTAACTCCTCCCCCCAAAATAGTGAAATAACGGTTGCCGTTGACAAAAACACGCCAAAGGGAATTTTGCTGCTTAATTCCTTTTTTTTGAATATTAATAAATAAATTCCGATAATTGATCCTGAGATATAAGTGATATACAAAGCTGTTAAAATCATTGGCCAGCCAAGCGCCAAACCCATTAAAAACCCAAGACGAATATCGCCTCCGCCAATCCACTTTCCGCGGGAAATTACAAACTGTAATAAAAAGAAACTACCTCCTATTATACCAGAAATTAAGAGATTTTGCCAATTAAATCCAAGCGATAAATTAAGAACAAAAACAACTGCGCAGGCCGGAAGAGTAATAATATCAAGTATCAAATACCAGCGCAAATCATAGATAAAAATTATTATCATTATTGAGATGATAAACCAATCCCGTATAGTTGAAAGTAAAAAGTTAAAAGTTAAAAGTTTAGAAATTGAAAAATTTAAAATTATTTGGAAATTCAAAATTGAAAATTCAAAATTTACCAAAAACGCAATAGCAAACAAAGCCCCAGTTATAATTTCCACTGCCGGATATTGCCAAGAAATTCTTTTGTCGCAGTGCCGGCACTTTCCTTTTAAAATTACAAAACTCAAAATAGGAATATTGTCATACCAAGCTATTTGTTTGTGGCAATGTAAGCACATTGAACGGCCTAGAATCGTCTTTTTTTCATGCAAGCGCCAAACAAGACAATTCAAAAAAGAGCCGATTATTGCTCCGAAAATAAAGATTAAAAATAAAATAAAATAAAACATAACTAATATATTTTATACGGCGTGGCATTATAAACTCCCGATTTTAAGCCGAAAGTATTGCTTTCCAAGCGATATTTTATAATATAGCCTTTGGCATCAATCGCGCCGGCCTCGCAATTTTCGCTCTCGCCGTCGTAACAGGGAATATATAAATATCTTTCTTGGCTCAAAGGGTCAACAGGATAATTATCAATACACAAACCGTTAAAACACTCTTCTTTTTTTTTCACTTCTTTTCTAAGCAATATTCTTTCAGGAAATTTATTGCGATCTTTATAAAATAAAAACAAATCAGACTGAAAACCGCTTACCGCCGACATTCTGATAATATCCCGCGACTGCTTTTTAACAACAGACAGCCCCAAAAAAGTTAAAGTTAACAACAAAACAAAAATCAACCCTCCGCCTGAGTACATTAAAATTTTATTTTTCTTCTCTTGGCTTATGGCTTCTTTCATAAAAAATTATTGATAATCCTTATAATATTATAGCAAAAAAAACCAAAAACCGCCAATTCAGAATAGACGGTTTTTAAAAATATCCTATAAACCATTTTAATAATTTATCACAATCTTTACAGCTTCAACTTGTTTTTTGTTTCTAACATCTTCTCTGCTTGTAATTGTAACTATTTGTCCTGTTTGAAAAGCAACAAAATCAACCTGCTTATAAACAAACTTCATCGGGTAAACCAAACTTTCATCTTTTTCATAATTTATATTATATTCTTCCAATTCTTTTTGATACTGAGCATCATCTTTTTTAACTATTTGTTCAATTTTTGCGCTATCAGTTATTTGCAAAATTAATTCTAAAATATTATCTTCACCATCGCCTAAAGGCGCCGGGTCAATAATTATTTGCCTTTCTTCCATGTTAACACTTATTAACTTTCCATAAAAATTAGTAATTAACGCGTTTTCGTTTATACTTGTAGGCGGCCTGCAAACTCCGATTAATTCTTTTCTGGCATCATCCCAGCAATTTGAATAAATATTTTGTTTTTCTATATTTATTTTATTTTTAACAAAAAAACCTCCGGCTATTCCGCCCAGCGCGAAAGCCAATAAAAAAATTATTAAATATAAAAATGTTTTTTTATAATTCATATGCTTAAAATTTTAGGTTATATTCCAAGCGCACACCAATTTATATACCAATTCAAGGTAAGCATGGTAGCAAAACTTATACCGTTAAAATCAAAAACGTGAACTCTAAAAACGTCATCCAAATTATTAAGAGTTCCTGTATTAACAGAGGAAATATTGCCAACTCCGCCGCTAAACCAATGTTTATCCAGACCGCCAAGACTGGTAAAAATATACGGCATTGAACCTTCAGTAAAATTAGCCGCCGAAATATCTATGTCAACATACCATGAAACATTATTTATCCAATTAGTGGCTCCAGGTGCGGTGCGACCGCAAAAAACTTTTAACGACCCGTTTAAATCTTTAATATCAGCGCTATCAAGAATAATACTTGTGATAGCGGAATCTAAAGTATCCTTATTCACCGCGTCTCCGTTATTAACAGGGTCAGCTAAATTTGTAATATTTTTGCCTCCCATATTTAAAATCCCTTGCATGGTATCCCCGCTTTTTGCCACAAAATCATCATCCAAATTATTCCAGTCTGTCGCATCCAAAGAGTCGCCTAAATTTTTATTATAATTGCCGGTCAAAGCCAGTGCAATTTGTTGCCATGAAAAAGGAAAAAAAATAAAAATAGAACTTATAAATAAAACAAAAACAGAAATTAATAACAATGATAATTTTAGCTGCTTGATTTTAATATTTTTAAATAAACTCATAAATGATTATTTTAGTTTAACTAATATTATTATATCATATTTTACTTAAAATACAAAAATTAATATTTATATTTTAATACAAATACCAAAAAACCGCTAATGAAAAGCGGTTTTTTGAAATATTTTACAAAAATAAAATTAAATGCCAGCTTCTGTGCAGTCACCAGCTCTTTCATAACAGGAACCATTAAGGCAGACAAAAAAAGCAGCACCCTCTAAAGCGGCGGAAATACAATAGTTGTCGCCATCTCCTTCATAATGATAAGTTGTTGTTCCTGGATCATCTGGGATTGATTGCAAATAAATATTAGTGCCATCTGTGATTGAATTTCCTGAACCGCAAAGATTATCAATCGCGGCAGTATCAGCAACACTAATAATATCAGCTCCACAAGCAGCGCCATTTGTCGGATAAGCGCTGGTAGCTTGATCAGATGAATAAAGCTCTATTGCAGTTGAAATCTGTTTTAAATCAGACATTCTTTTGGCATCTCGGGCTTTTTGTCTGGCATTACTTAAAGAAACAACAGCCAAGGTTGACAATAAACCGATAATGGCGATTACTACC
>JAGLLI010000184.1 GCA_023140595.1 Candidatus Parcubacteria bacterium | reverse complement strand
AAATACTCAAAATAAATCTTTAAGAGGATTATTGTTAAGGCAAAGTAGCGATAAGTTAGTATTGATGTGCGGAGGATTTGAAAGGCGGACAACAACAGAGCCAAAATTTAAAAAGCTGACTGATTTACTGGCAAAAAACAATATAAGTTCATTTCGTTTTGATTATTCAGGTTGCGGTTTATCAGACGGTGATTTTTCAAAAACCACTGTAAAAACAATGTCTGATGAATTATTGCTGGCGATTGAAACGATAAAAAAGAAAATTGATTTTAAAATTTTAATTGTAGTTGCTCATAGCCTATCCGCTTGCGTAGTCGCAAGCCTTGCTGAAAAAAAGCTCTTTGAAAAAATAATATTGCTTGCTCCGGCTTTAAACCAAAAAGATTTACTAAGATATTGGTTTGTAAAAAGCAATACAAAAAAAGATATTGATTGGAAAAATTACAAACAATATCTCAATGAATTACAATTTGAAACGGATTGCAAGAGAGAAAAAAGAACGACAAAATCAAACTTTATCGGCTCTGAATACTTTTTGGAAAATAAAGAAAAAGATTATTCAGACTTACTGATTAACGCGCAAAACATTCTTCATATTCATGGAGGAAAGGATGACGATGTACCACTTGAAAGCGTAAACATTGATTTTACAAATCAATTAATAATTAAAAATGGCAACCATGATTTAGAAAAACCCGATGTGTTTGAAATTTGGTCAAAAAAAACGCTTAACTTCATAAAATAAAGGGAGGAAATTATGAAAGAACGGAAAAAATTATTGGCAATTCATTCAAACAAAATATTTTTCAAAAAAAACGCACCGAATTTTTATGAATGGATTTGTGGTAAAAGAGGGCTGGATAAACCATATCAATGCTTGAAAAAAGAATACTGCAACGGGGAAAAGGGTCCGCGAGCCTTATCTGAAACATTTGAGCTAGCGATTTCAGGACTTACTCCTATTGAGTTTGAAATATATATCGAGGAATATATCGATAAATATCAACTCGAAAAAATCGCTGAAAAACTAAAAAAATTATCAAAAAAATTTAAAATAATGATTTTTTCATCATTGCCAATAATGCTTTTTGATAATTTATTTCTTGTTACAGATAACATTTTCTGCTCCGAATATGTAGTAAAGCGGAATAAAATTAACAGATTAAGACTAATACACCTTACCCTTGGGGAAAAAACCGAGGAGGAAAAAAATAAAGCAAAATACCTACCTCCATTTTCCAAATCATTGAGAAAGCCTAAAAATCATAAAGTAATATGCCAAAGATTAGATGATATAGGATTAAGCGAAATTTACAATAGTGGTACGATTGAAATGGGTAATGTTCCTGACTATGTTGATTATATCCAATATTGCAGATGGCTATATATTGAACCTGACCGTTATGGAATGCTTATCTGTCTTATCAATGAAATGATTGAAGGCGGATATGACAAAAAGGATGTCATTGCGCTTGGGAAAGGTGAAACGGCAAAGCCAATGCACAAAATGGCAGGTAGGATTATTGAAAATCTTGAAGAATTAAACTAAAAAAATACTTACAATAACCCATTAAACCCCTTTAGGAATCAATCTTAAAGGGGTTATTAATTTAACTTTAATATTTTATATGCTATAATAAAATTATAACAAAATAAAAATATAGTTCT
>JAGLLI010000183.1 GCA_023140595.1 Candidatus Parcubacteria bacterium | reverse complement strand
AACCATATATTGCGTATGACCCCATTTTTGTTTCAATTCCTACAAATGAATTCGGTTTTAATTTTTGAATAATTTTCGTAAGAGCCATAAATTCACCGTCCAAAATTTCAATATCTGCGTTTGGAAAATTTTTTTTGCAATATGTTGCAATTGAGGTTAGCCCAATAGGCGGATAACACGCGCTCCGAGAACTATCAACATACCCCTTATTTCGCGGCGGTTGTATTAACTGTATTTTTAGCATAGCTGTCTCCTTTCATTTTAATGAACATTTATCTTGCGTATCTTGACATTATCTTAAAAAGAGTGTATATGTAAAGTATGTCGTGACAATTCCACGACATAATTATAATCATTAAAAAATTTATGGAAATTAGAAAATTACTATCAATATTTAATTTGCGGGAAATTGAAATAGAAATTTTTGAAAAATTACTTTCTAATGGAACAATGGGAGCAACAGAATTAGCATCCCAAATAAATATTTCACGCACCTCTGTCTATGATCTATTAGACAGGCTTGTTGAAAAAGGCTTAGTATTGCAAACTTTAAAAGGGAGCATAAAAAAGTTTAGTTTATGTCCATTGGAAAAGCTGATGTTATTAATAGAAGAAAAAGAAAAAGATATTATTAAAGCAAAAAGCGCGCTTGAAGATATAAAAGATATATATCAAAAAACAAGCCAAAAAATCGGCCCGCGTTTACAGATTTTTGAGGGAAGAGAAGCTTTGCAGCAAATGATGAAGGATATGCTGCTTTATAGAAATATTACTGTTAGAGCTTATTGGCCTGTTAAAAAAGTAATGGAAACATTAACTCCAAAGTTTTTTCAGGAATTTCAGGAAAAGAGACTGGAACGGAATATGCATTTAAAAGTTATTTGGCCGCAAGAACAAAAACCTTCTTTAAATAAATTTCCTTTTTTGAAAACAGGGATTAAATACAAAAGAGAATCGCGCTTGGCTCCAAAAAATATTTCTTTTTGTCTTGGTTATACTATTTATAACAATACTGTCCGTTTTATATCTTCTGATAAAGAGAATTTCGGTTTTTTAATTGAAAGCCATGAACTGGCTGAAATGATGAAAGGTCAATTTGATCTGGCCTGGAGTATTTCCAAGCCGGTGTAAAAGATTATTTTTAAACAATTTCGTTGGTCACAGATTAAAATTTAGGCACTGGCAGGAGATTGGGGTGTTAATTTGGATAATTTTGGTTGGCAGTAAAATTAAATAATTTAGGTTTAGTTTCACATATTAAAAAACCGCCTCATTGAAGCGGTTTTTTGGTTTGAAAGAGAGAATAATTTTTAATAATCAAATCCTTTAAGGTTAAATTTTTTTAACAATCGCGCATCACGCAATTTTTGAGCGTTTATTTCTTGATATGGAAAAAGTTTGCTTCAATTTTCCGTTGATACAAGATATTTTTGATGATAAAATCGTATTTTTTATAGATATAAACTAATAATATACTGTTAGTATCTGTCTTTATAATATACAAATTCTATATTATTGTCAATACCTTGGTAAAAAAGCAAAATTCTTAAAAAGGCTTTTTATTTTTTCATAAAAAAATCTACAGAGGCGTCTCTGTAGATTAATATTTTAATAATTTTTTACTTCTCAACCAACCGATACAAAGTGAAATCGCTTGTTATTTGCCTTACCTTTTCTATTCCAAGCCCAGCTTCAGCCAAGCGCTTGTTGTTTAAATAATCAATATCTTTTTGCGGCAAAGTAAAATTATAATAATACACAGGCAGCAGTTCAACGAGATTGGCATACTTCGCAACCATTCTTTTATCATCAAACAAGCCGACAATCACCTTGCGCTCCGGAAAAAACAGTTTATCATGATAAAAAGTTATGATCGCTGAATTATTTTCAGTTAATTTTAAAACTTGATTATATTCCGCCCGACTTTCTTTTTGGCGCTGAGCTAAAAATATCAAGCCCTCTTCCGAGCCGTACAAAACAAACGATAATGATCCGTAAAAAAATATTATTAAAAAAATTATTCTTAAACTGATATAATAAAACTTCTTATTTATTTTATATGAAAACAAATTTAAATTTTTTCTTTTTTCTTGATA
>JAGLLI010000182.1 GCA_023140595.1 Candidatus Parcubacteria bacterium | reverse complement strand
TGGGCATCCCGGCCTTTATTCGGAAAAAGATGATGTAATGCAAAAATCATTATGAAAAAATTAACCAAACAGCAATTAGATAGAATCGCGAAAAAATATAAAATAAACACTTTTTATATTTTTGGCTCGCAAGCGACCGGGAAAGCCGGCAAATTAAGCGATTACGACTTTGCCGTTTTAATGGACGATAAAATTTTGCCTGAAAAATACGGAGATTATCAAATAAAGATCATTTCAGAATTGTTACGCTTAATCAAGGCAGATCACATTGATTTGGTTATTTTAAATGACAAAAAAATACCTTTGCTTTTAAAATATAATGTAATAAAAGAAGGTAAAATTCTTTTTGAAAAAAATAAAAGCAATAGAGTTGACTTAGAAGTTAATATATTAAGGCGCTGGCTTGATTGGCAGTATTTTGAGAGATTGTGGGGAGATATTTATGTCAAATGCGTTGCAGAGGGAAAATTTTAATTTTAAAAATAAATTTTATGACGGCGGTAAGATTTACAATTGATACTCATCTTAAGCATTTAAAAAAGATTATTAAGCAGGCGGAAAAATACAAAAAGATGATTGATAAAAAGAGATTTTTAACAGATCAAATGGCTCAAGACGCGGTTTGCCGTGTGTTGCAATTAATGATAGAAGCTAGTTTAACTATTGGAGAAATGATAATTGCTGAAAATGATTTAAGAAAGCCTGAAAAGAATGATGATATTTTTGACATTTTGGCGGAAGGTAAAGTTTATCCAAAGAATTTTGCTGAAAAATTATGGGGTGCCGGCGGCTTTCGTAATGTTTTAACGCATAATTATGTTAATCTTAACCTTAATTTGGTTTATGATAATTTAGAAAAAGGCATCCCGACTTTTAAAAAATACACGCAATATATCGCGAAGTTTTTATTAAAAAAATAATTTTCAGTCAAGGAATTTGAATATTTTCGTTTACTGTTAGTACCCTCTGGGGTATAATATGCCCCTTGGGCATAACTTGAGATAATTAAAATTTTGGTATAAAATGGGGTGAAAATCCCTGTTTTTTTATAAAAAGGTAACACCCAGCGGTCTCTGCCGCAGGGAGGGGTTCACTAAATTTTTTAAAAGGGTTGATAGTCCTTGATGTTATAAGCTAAAAATTGTAAAATAATAATATAAATTATGATAAAAAATAACAACAAGCCAACCCTTAAAGAGTGGAAAAAATTATATGAATTGGCTATTAAATTTGAGAAATTAGCTCCCTGGAATTGGATGTACGATGTGGATGTTTTTGGAGTTATGGATCCAGAAACAAAGACAATAGGATATTGCTCTGTTATGGGGAATAACAAAGAATTTTATGGTTTGGGTATTTATCCCGGAGCAGAAGGATTTGAGTCGCTTGATATACTTGCGCGAGGAGAAGTTCCGGATGATGTTAATGAAAGAATGCATACGCAAAAATGTTTGATGATGGCTTATGATAAAAGAGATTTTATAACAAAAGAAGATATGGAAATAATTAAAAAAATAGACGTGAGATTTGATAATAGAAATTTTTGGCCTACGTTTTTGGATTATAGCCCCGGCTATCACCCATGGCCAATATCCGGCAAGGACGCTGGCTTCTTAACAACTGTAGTGGAGCAGGCAATTGATGTTGTTTTGGATTATAAAGATAAAAAAGAAGATCTTATGTTTTATATACCGGCGAAATTTGCCGTAAAAGTGCCGGAAGAAAAAAATAAAAAGTTAATTTGGCATTATGAGTATTTAGCTCCTGAAAAATATATTAAAAATGACAAAATTCCAGTACTAAACGAAGCTGACGAAGTATTGGCGTATAATATAAAAAAAGAAATAGAGATGGACTATGAACTCGTTTGGGAATTGGATTTTTTTCGTATGCAAAAACCTGTTAAAAACAGCAATGGCGATACGCGACCGTATTATCCTTATACATTATTGATAGTTGAGAAAATATCGGGAGTTGTTATAACCGTTGAACTTTCAGACCAAAGCGATGCCAAGGTCGCCGTGTTTAGGAAAGCATTTCTCGGCGCAATTAAAAAATTTAATATTTTACCGAAAAC
>JAGLLI010000181.1 GCA_023140595.1 Candidatus Parcubacteria bacterium | reverse complement strand
AAATATTTCAAATTTTTAACCAGCAACTCGTCTTCGGTGTTAATTTTATAGCGCAGTTCTTTTACTTCGTCAGTATCTTTGTCATAAACCAATTCAATCACTCGCCCAACACGAATTTTTACCAAATCATAAATATCTTTAGCAGATTCATAAATATCCATCGCTTTTGAATATTCAACACCGCTGGTAGCCATTAAACTGCCATAAGTTGCGCCGTCAATAATTAAAATTTTTTCCACCCTGTCTTTTATTTCTTCTTCCTGCGATTTTTTAATATCAAAAACTTCTTCTGACGCGCTGATTTCTTCTTGGATAAAAAAATAATTATAAGCAAAACCGCTAAATATCGCAATAATAACCACTATTAACAATATGCTAATTTTTATGTTCATATGCAAATAACACTATAATTTATAATACTATTTATACCATATTAAAACCGAATAATCAAAAACGGCATCAATGTTTTTATGATACCGTTTTTTAAAATAGAGTGCGAAATTATTTATTTAAAAATTCATCCAAACCTCTCTGTCCGAAAATCCTTTGCTTCGGAAACAAAATCATCAAAGCCTTCAAGTTTTTCTCTGACTATTGGATTTAATTTTTTATTATTTTTAAAATCAACTGCCTGATCTTCAAGTTTTTGAAAGAGGATGTCAAATGTTTTTAACTCTGTATCATTTGGTTCCGCGCCTTCTTGATAATTCATATTGCCTAATAAATTTTTAATCTCGCCAAGGCTTAAACTCAAACAAAATGTCGGAACATGCTCAACCTTGCCCAAAGTAACGCGTTTTGAGCCGCTTTCCGCTTCCGTGTCTATTGACAAGCCGTATTTTATTTTTGAACCCTCATGCTTTGCCTTGCGCTGAATTATTTTCATTTTCTTTTCATATGTTTCTCCGCCCTTTGCATCGCTAACCGCGTCAAAACCGCAGGCAACTACGCCGGTTTCATAATTAACAATCAGATAATCCACATCATTGGCGTAGTCGTCATAAGCCGCTGATTTTATAACAGCATATTTATCGCCAAGTATCCTATTAAGATTTACAAGCAAAAGTTTTTCAAGAGTAAACCCCGGATTATCTTCTTGTTCTTCTCTTTTTGCCGCCGCGACCATTTCTTCGCGCGATTTTGCCCCATAAGTCTCCTTAAGATATTTTATCCGTTTAGGAACGTCAACCGCATTGTTATCTTTGTCATATTCAATTATTTCGGCAAAAAATTCTTCTTTTTCTTTTACGTATTGATCATCTTTTTTTACATACTCTTTTTTGTATGGTCCGCCTTCTTTGCCGGTAAACAATCCTCTAGTTTTTATAGAAGCGTCATCAGCAACGATTTCTTTATCATAAAGGGAAGAAAAATTATTATTTATTTTTCGCGCGTAATATGAAACAAGAGAGCCAAGATTCTCTTTTTTTTGTTCAATTATATTATAATAATTTTTTATGCCTAATGATTCTTTCATATAATAAATATTTTATCTAATTGAATCATAGCCTCCCAAAACTCCATTTTTGGAAAGCACTATCTGCCA
>JAGLLI010000180.1 GCA_023140595.1 Candidatus Parcubacteria bacterium | reverse complement strand
TTTCTTCGTGATTATATTCCAATATCCTTTTCTTATATATTCTGTTCTTCTCTTCTAAAAATTTATCATAGTTGCCGCCATAAATTATTATATCCAGGGTATTCGGGTCAATTTCCCAAATTTCATTAATTATCTTATTGATTAAATATCTATCATGGGAAACTACGATTATTGAGCCGTTAAAACTAAGAATAAAATTTTCCAGCCATTTTACGCCCTCGGAGTCCAAATTATTTGTCGGTTCGTCTAAAAGCAGAATCGTCGGCTCATCCATTAGCAAACCGGCCAAAGCGACTTTTACTTTTTCGCCTCCGCTTAAATTTTCTATATTTTTTAATAAATACTCTTCATCCAAACCGACACTACTCATAACTATATCAATCTTATAATCCATCCACGGCTCATTTAGCTTAATCTCCAAAAACTCGCCAACTAAATTATAATCCGGAAAATTTATATCCTGAGGAAGATAAGCAACATCCTCGTTTGCAATATCTAGACTTCCGCTGCTTGGATTTATTTCACGGTTTAAAACTTTAAGCAAAGTGGATTTACCGCATCCATTTTTTCCGACAAGCGCGACTTTTTTGCGCGAAGAACTATCCAAGGAAATATTTATATTCTTAAACAATTCTTTACTGTTAAATTTTACTGATAAATTATTTGTTATTAACATATTTTTAAAATTAATTAATAAAAAAAACACCCGAGCCTTTAGGGCTTCGGGAGTTACATAAACATACTGATGAAAAAATTAACAAGAATTAACCCTAAAGCCCATTTGATATATGCCTTTCTTAAATACGAAAAACATCCTGTATAAAATACAAGCTTTTGCTTTTAGGGCTTTAAAACCTATTATTAATTTAATTGCGCTTATTTTATTTTCCATATTAGTTATATTATATTCTTTTAATATTTTTGTCAATATAATTTTATTTAATTTTATTTACTGTAAAAATATTTCTAAAAATCTGGTTTTTTTATTATGCTCAAAATATTAGACAATGTTGGAACTTTTTTAATAAAAAAAGACTTACAAGTAGGTGTCATGTAAGTCTATATTTTCGCCTTGGGTAGTTTACATCCCAAACTATTTTTCCCTTGGTCGCCCGCCCCTGATAATTGTGCGGGGTTTCGTATCGCCTAGCTTGTTTGACGCTCGACAATCGTACATATATATTAGCATAATAAAATCAATTTGTCAAGTATTTTACCCTATTTTGTGATTATAACGCTATTATTAGCGTTATTTTACTTGCTCGGAGTTTGGGATGATATTGGAACAATAATATAGAAGCACTTAGCCATCCTTTTTAATAAAATCGTTCAAATTTTTACTAGCGGGACAATTCAAAAAAACTTCGGGAACTTCATTGTCTATATAATTTGATAAAATCTTTAAATAATATATTGACTCTTTAAATCTGTCTAAATAATCCTCGCCATTAGATTCCTTTTTTTCTGTATCGTACAAGTATTTATACAAGCAACTAGAATTATAATAATATTGAACTCCTGTACTATAAATTACTGCAAGCCATCCTGGCATTTTTTTATAAAAATAATAATCCAATAAACCCTTGGCTTTTATATCTTTTTGAGATATTTTTTTTATTTCCTTATCATTCTTTTCTTCTAAATATTTAACAATATATTCTAATTCATCCCTCCATCTTTTTAAATATGTCTGAACAAAAATAATATAATCAGAACGAGGGAGAACCTCCAACTGTCTTGACACTGTGGCAAGCTCTATGCTTTTTTGTGCTTCCTTTAACGCACTCTTAGTATACACTGTTTGAAAAAATACTATCACCAAAGCAATGATTGTAATCAGTAAAGTAAGCCAGTTCAAAGAGAGTGGATTACTGTATACTTGAGAAATTATTTTTATTATTTCTATCCACATAATAATTTTAACTAATTCATAATTAATCGTCCATATCGTCTAGGCACCCCCACCAAAATTTAAAAATTTTAAAAACTTTGTCCATTCTTATCTTTAAATTTTTTATATTAATTAATTTAACATCTTCTTGGTTTACGTTTCCAGACTTTGAAATGTGATATCTGAAGTGAAAACTACCAGGGTCATATTTGGAAAAATCATCTATTACATCATCAATGATATCGGTTAAAAAAATATTTTCATCATCATCCTTACTGTCAAATTTATTATCTTTAATAAATTGCTTTACCTCTTTCCACTTAGCAGAAAGATGATGATTTAAAAAATCATTAGTTGAGTCATCGTTTGCATTCCTAATTTTTACTAAAAAACCTTTTAAAAATAATTCAATCCCGTGCCTATAGCTAAATACTATTGGATAAATCAATAAATCCATTTCAAATCCAGTACTAACAACATGTTTAGATAATAATTCCGCTGACCTATAGTATCCATTACCCATAGAACAAAAACCAAGTAGCCCACCATTGTGTCCAACACAAGCATTAAGCCTCCAATCACTTCCTCCTTTAAATAGTCTAGATGTTTTATTGTTCATAGTATTTTGAATCAAAGACTAAAATTTTTAATTAACCAGAGTATTTTTAATATATTTTTATTTTAATCTTTTTATATAATTCACGTATTATAGATTTCTCCGCTCCACTCCGCTGCCGCTGCGTTCCGGTCGAAATACCCATTAAGAGA
>JAGLLI010000018.1 GCA_023140595.1 Candidatus Parcubacteria bacterium | reverse complement strand
CCTAAAAATAAATAAAAAATTATCTCACCACCCCCTGATCATCTTCTCCCCTCCCTCTTCCAAAGTATAAACAAGCGCGTACTCGCTGCCTGTTGCGTCGGTAACATAACGATATATATAAGTGTTATTTGTCGTTGCCAAATTATCAGCATTCATCGGGTCAAGCGGCATTACCATCATAATCGGACGGGCTCCGGCGGTTAAACCAGATACCGGAGATCCTAATTTATTTAAATAGCACCAAGAACCGTCATCAACAGCGTCGCCGACTGTCGCGCCAAAATCAGCTGCCGCGCCATCCCAAATTCCGCAAATAGGATAATGGGCATTTTCAAAATTATACAAACTAAGCGCTGTTCTGATTTGCGCCATATCGCCTTTGCGAAGCGCGTCGCGCGCCTTCACGCGCGCGGAATTCAAAGACACAACAGAAAAAGACGAAAGAATGCCAATAATGCTAATCACAACCAAAAGCTCTATCAAAGTAAATCCGTATTTGTCTATATATTTATATCGCATGATAAAATTTTAATAATTTCAGATTTATTATACCACAAAACACAAATATTATAAAAATCCAAATTACCAATTAAAAATGACTAATTACTCTTATTAAAAATTAGAAGACATCTGATACATTGGCAGGATAATCGCCGCGACCATAAGGCCGACGCCAATGCCCATGACAACCATAATTATCGGCTCCATTAAAGTCATTAAATTCGCGACCATATTATTTATTTCTCTGCCGTAAAAATCGGTAATACGCTCTAAAATAACATCCAATTTGCCTGTTTTCTCGCCAATGCTCATCATCTGTGAAACCATATTCGGGATTTCTTTGCTGTTTGAAAAAACCGTTGAAATTGAATTGCCGTCTTCAATCTCTTTTTTAGTCGCCAATATCAAATCTTTATAAACTTGATTTTCTACAACCTCGGATACGATTAACAAGCCCTTGGAAATATTAACTCCGCCGACTAAAAGAGTGTGAAGCGAACGGGTAAAACGAACCAAGTAAATTAAGCGAAAAAGCCTGCCAAAAATCGGCAAATGCAAAAGAATTCTGTCAATAACTTTTTTAAAAGCCGGTATTTTTTTTACAATCTTAAAACTGACTATCAAACCTATCAAAATAATCAAAACCAGCCACCAAAAACTTGCTAAAAAATCCGAAAGCGCCACTAATATTTTAGTTGCCATAGGCAATTCGGCTCCGGTTTCAATTAGCACCGCGGTTAACTTCGGCACTACAAATATCATCATGATAGCGCCTACGGCTGTTAATCCGCAAAACACAAAAGCAGGATAAATCATAGCGCCCTTAATTTTGGAAGTCATATCATAATCTTTTTCCAATTCATCAGCCAAGTAATTCAAGACTTCGTCAAGCTTGCCCGAGGTTTCACCGGAGCGGACAACATTAACATAAAATTTGGAAAAAATATGCGGCTTTTTGCCCAAAGCGTCTGACAAGCGCGCGCCCTCGTCAATATCATCGGCGATCTCGGAAATTGCCATTTTTAATTTAACATTAGAGGCTTGTTCTGTAAGCAATTTCAAAGACTGCACCAAAGCGACATTAGCGGAAATCAAAACCGAAAACTGGCGGGAAAACGCCACCAGCTCTTTGGCTTTTACGCCGCCGATTACTATGGAAAAACCGCCGGATCCGCCTGCCTTGGTTTTTTCCAAAGAAACTATATTTAAATTTTTCTCTTTTAGCAAATCAATAGCCGCTTCCTCGCTCTCGGCCTCAACCAAGCCTGAAACGGTTTTATTGTATTGATTTGTCGCGTTATATTTAAATGCTTGCATATTCTAGTCTCTTCCTAATATTTTCTTAATCCTTGTAACCACTTCCGAGGGCATGAAATGGGCTTTAATTAAATAATCATCAGCGCCTAAAATCAGACCTTTTTCAATTTCGTCTTTTTGGTTTAAGTTTGTTAAAAGAATAATCGGAATTTTTCGCGTCCGCTCGTCCGCCTTCAGCTTTTCCAACACCTCAAAACCGTTCATTTTCGGCATTAAAATATCCAATAAAATTATATCAGAATCTGTCTTCTTTGCAGCCTCCAAGCCTTTCTCGCCGTCATCCGCGCTTACCACAACAAACCCCTCAGCTTCAAATTTTATTGAATACATGCTTAACAAAAAAGGATCATCTTCAATTAAAAGAATTTTAATAGGATTATTTTTATCTGTCATATTTTTTTAATAATTTATAATATTTTATTTTTAATTAAGATTGCGAATGATAAATTTTTTTGTTAGCCTAATCCTTCATCACCCTCATAACCTCTTCCATTGTCGTAATTCCCTGCAAAACTTTTAATATTCCATCTTGTTTTATGGTAATAAATTCTTGCGTGCTTAATATTTGTTCCATGCTTAAATCACGGTTGCCGTCAAAAATCAATCTTTTTAATTTTTTATTTATATCCAAGACCTCAATTACGGATACGCGGCCGGAATAACCGCTGTTGCCGCAGCGCGGACAACCCTTGCCATGATAAAAAATTAATTTTTCCGTATTAAACCCTTTAATTATCTTGTTGATATACTTTTCATCAATATCACTTATTTTCGCTTTTACTTCCGATAAAATATCTTTTGGAATTTCAAATTCTTCTTTGCAATGCGGGCATATTTTTCGCGCTAAGCGCTGGGCGATTACAGTATGAACTGTTGAGCCCAATAAAAAAGGCTCAATACGCATATCAAGCAAGCGCGGTATCGCTCCTACTGCGCTATTTGTATGCAAAGTGGATAAAACCACGTGTCCTGTCAGAGCGGCGTGAATCGCCAATTCCGCGGTTTCTTCATCGCGAATTTCTCCAACCATAATTACATCAGGATCCTGCCTTAAAAAAGATCTTAAACCCGTTGAAAAATTATAGCCGATATCCGGTTTTACTTGCGACTGATTAACGCCTTTTATTTGATACTCAACCGGATCTTCCAATGTGGAAATATTCACGCCTTCTTTATTTAAAATATCAATCATGGAAAATAAAGTGGTTGACTTTCCCGAGCCGGTAGGTCCTGTTACCAAAAGCAAGCCTTCGGTTTTTTTTAAATTATTCTCCACCACTTTTAACTGCCTTCCCTGAAAACCCAAATCCAGCAAAGCCGGAGCGCCCTTAGTCGTGTCTAAAATTCTCATCACTACTTTTTCAGAACCGACCAAAGGCAGGATTGAAACGCGGAAGTCAATTTCTCTTTTATTTATAACCAAGCGAATACGCCCGTCTTGCGGAATTCTTGTTTCGTCAATTTTTAAATTCGCCATTACTTTTATGCGAGCGACAATCGCGTTATGCACATTGCGCGGCAGTACTAAAGAAGTATGCAATATACCGTCAATGCGATACCTGACCCTGCTTTCAGAATGCAGAGGCTCAATATGGATATCACTTGCTCCGCCCTCAACCGCGTGGCGTATTATAACTGAAACAATTTTTGCAACCGGCGCGCTTTTGGTTATTTCTTCCAAGTCAATTTTATCCTTGTCGTCAACCGTCATTAACTCCTCTTCCTCTGACTCTTTGGATTCTATTGCCGAAGAAAGCTCTTCGGAAATTGATTCATATTTTTTAATTGCTCGCGCGAAACTATCCGCGGAAACAAGAAAATATTCAACTTCCAGACCGTTGCCTTTGGCTAAAAAATCCATGGCTTCAATTGCCTTAAAATTATCAGGATCAATTATTCCGACTTTTATTTTTTGCCCGTCTTTTGAAAAACATATAATTTTATAATTTTCCGCCACCTCTTTGGAAATTATATTAATTATATCTTTATCAATAGCTTTTTCCTGCAAATTTTCATAAGACAAACCATAAAGCGTTGCCTTAAATTTGGTCAAATCTTCCAAGCTGATTATTTTCTTATTTACTAAAATTTCTTCAATATTTTTTTTGTCCGCCTTAGCCTCTTCTTTAAATTCAACTATTTGCTCTTGCGTCAACATTTGATTTTCAACCAAATGCCTTAAAATTTCTTCCTGTTTTGCCATAAGTTACAAGTTATGCCCAAAGGGCACTAACGGTAGTCGGGAATACGCCCCGAAGGAAGTGCCCTTGGGGTATTCAAATTCCTTGACTATTAATTATTTCGTAAAGGGATTTTTTTTGCCGATTTTTAAATCTTCTATGTCTTTAATTTTAACTGAGTTATCTTTTAAGCCCGCATAACGGCTATCTCTCAAAAAACCTGAGTCAAATTTTTTAGCCGGCATGTCAAGCGCTTTAAAATCCGTCTGAGGAGTCAAATAAGATTCTTCTTTTGGACTCCCTGTAAAAATATAATTTTTTAACAGCAAAACAGCGACGATTATTAAAATTACGCCTAAGACGGCTCCGTAAATTAAATTTTTCTTTTGATTAGTTTTCTGCGCTAACATCTTGTTTGTCTTTTAAATAATAAGCCGTAACCGTTAAATTTAAAGCGCCGGCTTCCATGTCAAAACCCAATTCATTAATATCCAATATTTGCAATTTTTTTTCAAAGGTGGATAGCGTTTTTTTAAAATGATCATAATCGCCAACTCCTGAAATTAACAAATCTATTTTAATCTCATCTATGCTGGAAACAGGCTCTGCCGCGCTAACATCCGTTTCCGCGCGCCTGATTCTTAAATTATTTGCCTGACTTTTTTCATGTATTTCCATAGAATCGAGAATTAAGCCTTGGCGTAAAATAAAAGCCTCCATATTTGTAAATAGAAAATTTTTATCTGCTTTCTCCGGAATCATTATGCTTATTTTTTGCTTTTCAGCCTCGCTAACGCTTTCGTAAGCCAGGCGATATTCTTGCAGTTTTTCCAATTTTTTTCCAAGCATTGCTTTGCTGTTTTCTTTATTTTCATTAGCGGCTTCAATATTGTTTCTTATACTATCCTGCTTTGCCTTAATAATATAGGCATAACCGATGTATAATAATAAAACAACCGCCAGCGCGACAATAAAACCAAAATATTTAAGCAAAAATAAATTTATTTTATTTTGCATTTCTTTGTTTTTTTTGTTGCTTACTTCCGGTTTATTCATTTTGTTGTTTTATTTTAAAAATATCCGGAGATAACTCCAGTTCTAATGAATATTTTACGCCGCTGCTTATTTTTTTATCTTCTTCACCTTCTTCATTCATTGATCCTGATAAAATGCTTGCTTTTAGCACATGTTTATTGGCTCTTAAAATTCTTAATTGATTATCAATGCCGCTATAATTTTTAGTAACCGCCTCAAAATCAAAAGTTCCAACGGTGTTGCCTGAAACGCTGCTGGTGTAATAAGTGTTGGATAAAGTGTTTTCTTCCAAAAATTTAAAAAAATTAGTCCAATATATATGATTATCAAGCAAGTCCGCGGCAATATTCAATTTTTCTTGAAATTCAATAATTTCTTGATTTTGCTCTTCAAGCTTATCAATTTTAACATTTAAAACTTTAATCTCGTTATCCAAATCCTTGCCTTCCAAGCCGGATGTGTATTCCTTGTAAATTAATTGCGCGTAAAAACCGCCGATTATCAAAACAACAAAAACCAAGCCGAATAAAAGTAAAATAATATTTTTTTTCCAATTTACGTAAGTTGTAACGTCTTCTTTGATTAAATTGGTTTTTAAAGTAATTTTTGGCGGGAAACCGGAATTATCAATTTTATTAATTCCGGATTTTAAGCTTGCAATGCTTAAGCCTCTTTTACCGGACTTTTTTTGGTTTGAATTTAGAACAGCGGCTTTTATATCTTTTTTTACTGAAAAATTTTTATCTTGTTTTTCCGTTTTTAACGCCTCGTTATATTCGTTTAAAAAGCGCTTTTTAGCCGCAAAATCAGAATTATTATCATTAACAATATTTTGCGATTTTTTAAAAAAAGAAAAAAGACCCTTTTTATTTTTTTCCAAAGGCTTGCTATTTGTTTTGCCGCCTTTTGGCGCCGTCCAAACAATTTCCTGCTTTTCTTTTTTTTGCTTAATCTTTTCCGTATTATCCGGATTTGTTACAAAATTATTACCGCTCATAATTACAAATTATATTTTATTACTCTAATTCCCTAATAGCCAAGCCGATTGCCACTGCCA
>JAGLLI010000179.1 GCA_023140595.1 Candidatus Parcubacteria bacterium | reverse complement strand
TTTTTTGTTTTGGGCAAAGAGCAGAGGGGAAGTGAAGGGGTGAATGCTCTTTGCCCAAAACTCCTTATTTATTTTATTTTTTATATTATCTTTACTTAATTTGGTTTATAAAAAATGCCTTAAACCATATAATGATAGTTTAAGGCATTTACAGGAATTAATCAATAAATGTATTAAGAATTTTTATTATATTCTCCTGCGAATATTTTATAACTATACAGTTATATAGAAAATCTAAAATATTCTCCATTACACGCATCTTTTTGTTTGACCCCGAACATTCCGCCACCTGGGTGATATTTCTGATGATATACTCTTTTGAATCCAAGCTGATAAAGCATAGTATTTATAATTTCTGCTGTTTTTTTAGAATCATTCTCATCAGAAAATTTTTCATTGATATCATGATACGCGCCGTGATCTTCTTTTGGATTAAAATTTATCCAGACACGCTTTTCCATTTCTTCAGAAACATCAAAATCGCCATGCCAATAAATTTCTATTTTTTTTACTGGATTATTTAAGTTTTTTATTTTTTGGAAAACATCCTCTTTAATTTGCGCTGCTTGTTTTGCATCAGAGTAAGTAGAAAATTCTGCGTCATCATTACTGCTGTGAAATACAACAGATTTGCTTTTTTCCACCTCTGCGATATTAGCGCGCGAAAGAGCCTCCGCTTTTCTACTCTTTGCTTTTTGATGAAAATCTTTGCCAAGTTGAAAAGCGGAATTAAGCATAAATTCCAAGCCTCCCCTTATATCATCAATAACCGATAAAGCGAAAATCGCTTCCACAGAAACCGTTAAAGGTTTGAATGAATCTTCAATCGGCAATGCACAAAAACCAACTATTTCTTCATCCTCGCCACCAGTATCATGCAGCCATTTTTCAACTTCCTCCTTGGTTTCAAAACTCATTATATTTACAGTGGTACTTCCAAAACATTTAATTGCAACTATACAAGCCATAACATTTGCCTCCTTTTTTTGTTAAAATACAAAAATAAACTATACAGCCCTAGATTTTTGTTTTTCAGATAACTTTATTGGTTCAAAAAAAATAAAAATATACAGAATTTATTAAATGTTAAAGAGCTGTTGATATATTAGCATTAATTTTTAATTTGTCAATAGCTTTTTATCTTAAATCGTTTTCGTAGCGACAGCGGAGAAAACACCTTATTTCCCCTTTTAAGTTAATAAAAAAATCAAATTTTCGTCCGTGTTTAAAACATCTAAATATCAAATTCTCCACTAAGATAAAAAATTTATTTCGTACAATGAATGATATCTGCACCCATTGTTTTTTTATTTAAAATTAGTTAAAATAATTATATAAACTTCTAATCAGAGCGCTTTATGAACGGAAATTATAAATATTCAAATAAGGATTCCGTATTTGTTAAATTTGAACAATAAATGAGATTGCGTAATTTTAGTAATAAAACTATTCATGATTTTATGATTATCTTTATTATAACAAAAAATTATTAAAATCAGCAAATTAAAACTATTTCAAATTTTTAAGCCACTCTTCAAAACTCCGCGGATTAAAATTAAGATATTCGCGCGCCAAACTAATGTCATCGGATTTTTTTACAAGCAGGCGCGGAATTTGGTCTTTAACAAGTAAACTCGGAAAAACAAACGCGATAGTTTTTAAAGCAAAAAGCGGGACATAAATAATTTTTATTTTTTTATCATAAGCGCGCGCGATTAAATTAATCAGATTTTTATAAGAAAAAGAATTTGCGCCTGCCAAAATATAGCTGGTATTATTTTTTTTGGTTTGTATTGAATTGATTATTACCA
>JAGLLI010000178.1 GCA_023140595.1 Candidatus Parcubacteria bacterium | reverse complement strand
GTTTTCTCCGCTGTCGCTACGAAAAATATTATTTATATGGAAAAAGAATATTTTGATTATAAAAAAGATTATTGGAAAAGTGAATTTTTTAGATCTTCTGACAAGGTCAATTTTCATTCAGATAATTTTTGTAAAATGGAAATAGAAATGACCTCACTTATTATAGGCCTAGTTTCATTTGGTATCTATTTTGATAAAACCATTTTTCTAAACATAAAACTTGGAATATTTTTTGTATATTTTTTTGCTTTTCTATCTTTAGCTTTTGGTTTAATAAATTTTCATATCAAAAATAAATTCTGGTTAGACACCACGGATAAGGTGCAAAAAATTAATAAAAAATATTTAGAATTTTTAAAAATACGGAATAATGACACAAAACCGGAAGATTATAAATATTTATTCGAAAAGGAAAAATTGATTTTAGATGAAAAAAAATCGTCAAATAAATGGCCTTGGGTATGTCAAAGTATCTTTTTGGCTATAAGCATTTTAGTATTAATTATTGTATCTATAAAAATAATTTTATGAGAAAAAAATTTACAATTTTTTTAATTCTAATTTTTGTATTAGGTTTGGTGCCAATTAATTTTTCTAATGCTCAAAATTTATCAGATAGGTTAAGCGGGAAGATTTTATTGCAAGTTGAATGTGCTGGTCAAGCATGGTATATAGACCCCGAGTCTAAAGAAAGAGCTTTTTTAGGTCGTCCAGCTGACGCCTTTAGAATAATGAGGGAATTAGGATTGGGTATTTCAGAAGCTGATTATAATCATTTTGGCGATGTAGCGCCCAGTAGATTATCAGGAAAAATTCTTTTACGAGTAGGTGCTAATGGCGAAGCTTATTATGTTAATCCAGATGATTTAAAGATGCATTATTTAGGTCGTCCAACTGACGCTTTTAATATAATGCGAAACCAAGGGCTTGGAATTACAAATAATGACCTTGAAACAGTTCCAGTTTTTCAAAAATACAAAGAGCAACCAGAGGAGGATGCCAAAGCCGTAGCCGTGTTAGGGGAAAAAATTCAATCTCAAAATGATAAAATTGTTGAGTTAGAAAAAAAATTATCCGATATTCAAAATACACAAATACCCACCACCACATCTGAACCACAACCTATACTTGATTCTAACAATAGACAAGAAGCAAATGACTACATTGACAATGAAATTGCATCAACAAATAGTATAATCAGCAAATTTTTTACAATAAAAAACAATAATCAAAATTTTGTTCAGGATACAAAAAATGAGTTAAGCGAATACTCTTATTCCAATTTAGTACAAAGTTCTGGCCAACAACTTATTAATGAAGTTGAAAATCAAAACTTTATAACTAATCAAGTATTTGATGTCTGCAATCAAATAATTACTGAATTTAATAGCTTAAAAAATACTGGAGATACTACTTCTAATAATTATAAATTTTTAGAAAGTCAACTTACAAATTATATAAATCAGTATGGAATAGCTGAAAATAAGGCAAAAGCTTTAATAAAAACATATGTAAGTAATATAGCGGACGCTTTACAACAACAAACGGATGAAATCAACAAAGAAATAGAGAGGCTACAAAAGGCAAATAACGCATTGGATGAATTAAAAGCATATATTAACTCTGCTGATGTAAAATTAAATAGTTTATTATCGGATTTACATGAAATAGATCAAAAAATTACCAACATTAAAAATCAAGCAATTCCAATGGGTATTGTAAATGCGCAATTAATAGAGCCAACCGCAGAATACAACGCACTTATTAATGAATATAATTTATTAATAGAAACAAGAAGTGATTTAGCTAGACTTTATAATGTTGTTACAGATTATGCAAAAAACAACACTCCAATTTCGTATTCCGATAAACAAATTTTACAAGAATTAGGAATATATTTATAAAACAAGATAAAACATGGAAATTGACCAAAATACAACAGTCCAGGTTATAACTACTACTCGCATAATCAGTTATGGTCTTATTTCAGCTATAGCTGGAAGTATTTTTACTTTACTTGGGATTTGCGTAAAGTCTTATTTTGAAGCAAGGGAAAATAAAAAAATAAGATTTTTTGAGGCTCGTAAAAAAGCTTATGCCAGTCTAATGGGCCATTTGAATAACAGTTTTGCTAAATATAATTTTTCTCCTAAAAATAAAAGTTTGGAAGATAAATTAAATGCACTCACTCAATATTCAGTAAATATAGATTATGAATTGGCAGATGCCTTATTATTTAGTAGCAGAAAAGTGAAAAATAAGCTTGAAATTTATAAACAAAAAATACTTAAATTAAAGGGTAATGTGCTAAGCGATCACCATAACATAAAATTGCCAGAAACTTTTCAGATCAGAGACCAAGAGATAACGGCGATACAGAATTTATCCAAAGAAATAATAGATATGCTTCGACAGGAATTAGAAATTAAATAAATTAATAATAAGGAGTTTTGGGCAAAGAGCATTCACCCCTTCACTTCCCCTCTGCTCTTTGCCCAAAACAAAAAAATCAAATTTTCTTTTCTTGTAGAAAAGAATTAAAG
>JAGLLI010000177.1 GCA_023140595.1 Candidatus Parcubacteria bacterium | reverse complement strand
TTTCTTTTCTCTGAATATCTTTTATCTCATAACTTAATTTGGTATTTCTTTTGACAAATTTTATTGCGTTATCAATATTGGAAATAATATCTTCATTAAAATCAAGACGATCAATAATATCAACATTTTCTATTCCGTTAAATCTAACGCAAGTGATATAAGCTTGAGGAATAATTTTACAAGGATGCTTGGCAAAAAATAATACGCCGGCATTATTGAACAATATATTATTACCATTTATTTTTGCAACATCAAGATTAACAAGGATTTCTTTATCAGAAATAGTTTTTGATATTTTCGCCTTTAACAAATATTTATTTAATTTTTCTTCATCAAAATCTTTTTTAAAATCAAATTTATAATTTATTTGCTCATCAAATCTTATCTTTCCCTCGCCAATCGCAAAATCCAATATCTCATCTCTGCTCATTTTTTGAGAATTAGCGCCTTGCCTTAAATAAAATCCTGAAGAACATTTATATGGTTTGTCTTTTCCTTCTTTAACTTCAATAATCACAATATCATCAAACTTTTTAATTTTAATATCTATCAACGGATCGCAATTTCTCGCAATATCCTGAATTTGCGACTTTAATTTATTTGTAATATTAACGCCTTTTATTTTTCCTTTGTCATCCACGCCTAAAAATATTCTTCCTCCTTTTGAATTGGCAAAAGCAATAATTTCTTTATCAATATTATTAATCTGCTCTTTAAATTCTATTCTCAACCCTTCGCCTTGCTGTAAAATAAATTTTAATTCTTGCTTTGTCATTTTTTTCAAATAACTATATCAACCCTTAATCTTAGCCCGTATTATTATGCTTTCCAATATTCCGACCATAATTAAACTGGAAACCATGGCGCTGCCGCCGTAACTGACAAAAGGGAGCGACAAACCGACAACCGGCAATAAACCGATGTTCATTCCAATATTAATAAACATTTGCAAAAAAATCAAGCTCACTGCTCCCAAAATAAAATAAATGCCAAAATCGTCTTTAATTTTACCAACATGACTCATAACGCGAAAGTAGAATATTGAAAAAAAGCTAATAACTAAAAATACGCCAAAAAATCCCAGTTCTTCGGCGATTACCGCGAAAATAAAGTCATTTTGCGCTTCAGGCAAAAACTTTAATTGGGATTGCGAGCCAAAACCTATTCCCCTGCCGGTTATTCCTCCGGAACCAACGGCAATTATCGCCTGAGTAACATTATAGCCTGCTTCCAAAGGATTAGCTCCCGGGTTTACAAATGTTATAATTCTATCTCTCTGATAATCTTCAAAGAAAAAAAACCAACCGCACGAAAATACCATTAATAAAATTAAAGCAATTATTAATATATACTTTTTGCTAAAACCTGAAATATAAACCATTATTCCCCACAACGCGAAAAGAATTAAAGCTGAACCGAAATCAGGCTGCAATAAAACCAAGCCGATCAGCGCGGCCGTTGCCAAACCGGAAATTATTAAATATTTTAACGGGTTTAGCTTTACCGATACCTTGGAAAAATAACGCGCCAAAAAAATTAACAAAAATATCTTTACAAATTCAACCGGCTGTAAATTAAAAAAGCCGAAATTAAACCAGCCAGTAGTGCCTTTAATTTCTTCTCCAAAAATTAGGACAGCGATTAAAAGCAAAACCGCGGCAATATAAAAATAAAGGCTAAAACTTCTTAAATTATAATAATCCAAGAAAGAAATAAAAAACAAAA
>JAGLLI010000176.1 GCA_023140595.1 Candidatus Parcubacteria bacterium | reverse complement strand
ACAAAATTATTTGTTTCTCCTTCATAATTTACTTTTAAATACAAATCTTCTTTTCCCTCATTATAAACAATTAAAGCAGCCTGTGATGGCTCATATATATCTCCATCCTGATAATCCATTGGTATCATGCAGCCGTCAGCTTTTGCCTGGTTTAGTGAAATTAAAACAAATAACAAAATCAAAAAAAATATTTTTTTATACATACATTTTTTAGTTATTATTTAAAGTTTTTTATTTTTCCTCAATCATCTCCTCAACCTTTCTCTTGGCTTCTTCCAATAACTCTTTGGCTTTTATTCTTTTTTCAAACGATTCGCTAACAAGAGAAGAAATTTTCTGCTGAATTTGTTTTGGCAAAACAGGAATTATTACATTTTTAATCTGATCCGGCTTCCAGTGCTTAATAATGGATCCGCCGGCATCCCGCTCGGCGTGCATTTGTCCGACAAGAGAATTCAAGCATAATGCCAAATACTCATCTTCTATATTTTTATCTTTTAATTTTAATCTTAAAATCCCGCCGGATATAATTCCTTTTATATCATTTTTTAAAACATAAGCAATCCCAAGCGAAGCATCTTTGGTTAATAAAATCTCTCCCTTCTTTGGCCCATATTTTTCTTTTAATTCATTATATAAATCCTCGCTTAAATATTTTTGATTATTATCATTAATTCCATATTTACTTATACTGCTTACTCTGATAAACCGCGCTCCATCCTCTCGGTAGCTTTCCGCCCCCGGCTCAACTCCTTTTTTTATGCTTACCAAATCACCTAATAAAACCCCATTGCAATTTTTTTTAATATGCTTAATTAAATTTCTGTATTTCGGCTGAAAATATTCCGCGTCTTCCCGTTTTTGCTCCTCAGCCTCGGACAAATTTACAACATAACTTAACTTATCCTCTAAATCTAAATTTTTTATTTTTAATTCATCTAAAAACAAAGCTTCGGCTTGGGAGTAATAAATTAACGAATCATATTTTATCTTATTAGAATTTTTTATTATTTCGCTTATCTCATCTTGAAATTTTTTAGAAAAAATAGGTATCTTAATACTACGTATTGACTCTTTGTCTATGCTATTTGGAACTGTGCCAGTAATTAACTGAGCAATCAACCTTCCCCCATATTTGCATTTTAAGTATGCGTATACATAATCAGCATTAATATTATCTTTTGTGCGGATCATAAATTGATTCATACCTAATGATACTTTTTTTTCTAGTTTAGGCATTAAATATACGCTACCAGCGCTTCCAATTTTATTTATAATTATTTCCTCGCCAAAAATTTTGGTCTTTTTTAAAAAATTATAAGCATCCTTAGATATGTATTTCACATCATTATCAAAATTATCTTTCTCTAAATCTACTGTCCTTATCATTAACGCATAATCAGGTTCGTCTAACAACCTGACATGTTGCCTTAATGTTTCATAACTTCCATTTGCATGATAATCAGTTAATTCTTTTATTACATCTCTAAATTCTAAATGCTTTTTATCTGTAATAAAATTTTTTGATTCCAAAAATTCCGGCTGATAATCTTCAGCATCAAGCCTCTTCGCTCCTTCAAGTTTTGATTTTTGGATTATTGAATAGGTCATAAATTAATTTTAAAAATGTAATTCTTCATATAGCGGCAAATTAATAAAAATTAATTTTTTCCTTTTTAATAAACTTCCCAAACTCCTCGGCGATTTCATCCAAATCATGGTCTAGATATTTTTTGCCTTGCGGGCTGTAAAGAATAATTCCTTTTTTATCTTTTTTATAAACATAATCCCCTGAATTATCTTTACCGGATTTTTTTGAAACCGCCATAAAGATTGGATAGTCTTTTGGAGTTGCTTTATTGTCTGGCCATTTCTGCAAAAATAAAATACTGGTTTTGGTTCCAGTATG
>JAGLLI010000175.1 GCA_023140595.1 Candidatus Parcubacteria bacterium | reverse complement strand
AAAAGCCAGAACTGCCAAAGCAATTGTCCGGCCTTTTCCCAAACCGTTAAAAATATGAGATTGATTAGTTTCAATCTTATCTTCTGTTTGATTGTTTTCTTGATTATCTTTGTTGTAATTTTCTTGCATGGGGAAAAGATATTTATAAATAAAATTATACCATATTTTGCCGTAAAGACGCAAGATGATAAAGACGCAAAATTTTGCGTCTCTACGATATAACAACAAACCTAAAAATGCTCTAACAACACGACCCAATCATCAACCGACATCTCCTGCGCCCTTATTTTTTCATTAAAACCGGCTTTTTTAAGCCAATTTTCCGCTTGCCTTTGATTAATATGATAACCATTGGCCAAATTATTCTTCAACATCTTCCGTTTTGAACTAAATCCGATTTTAACTAATTGAAAAAATTTCTTTTCAAATTCACCGACAAAAACAGGGCAGTGCCCTGTTCCTACCAGTTTAATTATTGCGCTATCAACCGCCGGCACTGGCCAAAAAGCCGTCTTTGGCACAAATTCAACAATTTTCGCTTTTGCATAAAATTGTACTGAAACCGCAAGCAAGCTCATTTTTCCGGACTTGGCAACAATCCGCTCAGCAACTTCTTTTTGCAACATTAAAACCATTAACTCCGGCTTATTTTCACTGCTTAAAAATTTTCGCAAAAATACTGATGTGATATTATATGGGAGATTGGCAACTATTTTATAATTTGGAATTTTAAAATTAATATCCAAAATATTTTCATTAGCAACTTCAACATTATTTATTTTTTTATCTTTTAAATTCTTTACTAACAAAACCGCCAGCTTATCATCCAATTCAACAGTAATCACCTTTTTTGCTTTTTGCGCTAATTTTTCTGTTAAAAATCCCAATCCTGAACCAACTTCCAAAACAGTGTCATTCTTTTTGATTTCAGCCGCGCCAACTATTAAATTATAAACATCTTCATTAATTAAAAAATTCTGCCCGCGCGAGCGGGCAGGTTTTATATTGTTTTCTTTACAGATTTGTTTTGTTTTTTGCAGTAAATTCATTCTTGCTTTATTATAGCATATTGAATATTTTAAAAAAAATGCTATAATAAAAACTATAAATTTAAAAATATATGACAATATTAAAAAATAAAATAAACTTACTGTTTTATTCTTCTATTATTTTTTTTATTATCACTTGCTCTGCGCATATTTTTAATAAAAATAAAATAGCTAAAGCAATTCCTTTTTCAGGATCCGCAGGCGGGAGAATTGTCACGATATTCAGAACGCTTGAACCGCCGCCTGCAGGTCCATGCGTTGGAATACCTTGCGCTTGCTCGGCAACACTTACCACCATAATAGCCCCATACGGAGGTGCCGGTTCTCTATTTTGTTTTCCAATAGCAAATAAACCCATAGCGGGACCGTCTCTTACAATCAGCAGTATGGGATATAAACTTATAGGTTTTTTTACGGTAAGTGAGCCAACTACTGCATCAACTAACTGGGGAACTTCATTTTAATTTTATAAATTTATGAAAAAAAATAAAAAATTATTAATTTCAATAATATTAATTATTACATCTTTATGTTTT
>JAGLLI010000174.1 GCA_023140595.1 Candidatus Parcubacteria bacterium | reverse complement strand
AAAATGCCCGTTTAAAAATAAACTACGCTGATAAAGATAAGGAATTTGCTTTTCGCGAATTTTTTGGAGCTAAAGTAGAGATTAAAAGAAAAAGAAGCGGCGGACAAATTATTATTGAATTTTTTTCAGATGATGAATTGCTAGAATTAACCGCAAAAGTAAAATGACAGTAAAAATTTTCAATTACCATACAATAAAACACGCGATGCATAATCGTTATTACGATTTGGTAATCGCAGATACTCTAAGAAGTGCCGCCCTTTCAATGGTGGCTCTTTTTGTGCCTTTGTTTTTGCTTAAAAAGGGATATGAGGTCGCCGTAATTGCAATTTATTATTTGTGTTTTTATATTTTGTCAACAATCGGGCATTATGCTTTATTAAAAGTTATTAACAGAATCGGCATTAAAAAAAGCTTGATAATAAGTTATGTGGCGGAAATAATTTTTTGCGTTGTTTTGTATAATTATGAAAAAATATCCGGCGCTTTTGGTGATATTTTTTATTTTTTATTTTTGATTATACCGGCGGTAACGGCAGTTGTTTTTTATTGGACCGCCCATCATATTTATTTTTTTGTTTCATCGCACGCGAAAAACGAGGGCGCCAAACTTGGTTTTCTTTACGCGATTCCGACTATTTTGGCAATTTTTATGCCTTTTTTGGGCGGTTTTTTAATTACCGCGCTTGGGTTTAAGCTAACATTTGTTGTTAGCTCGGTTTTATTAATATGCGCTTCAGCGGTTTTATTTTTATCCAAAAGCATAAAAGCGCGAGTTGATATTCAAACAGATAAAATATTTGATTTTTATCGTGATAATAAAAATTGGATTTATTTTATTGAAGGCGTTGATTATTTTGCAGCGGGAATAATTTGGCCTGTCTATATGTTTTTTATGTCAATCAGTTTTTTGTCAATCGGGTTTATTTATATTTTTGCCAATATCGCCAATGCAGCCACATCTTATGCGAGTGGAAAAATATCAGATAAAATCGGCACAAGAACATTGGGCAGGGTGGGCGTAATCGGGCATGCTTTTTCTTTGGCTTTAAGGGCTTTTTCAGAAAGAGTTCTGTCAATGTCGGCAGCATTGACATTGGGCGGTCTATTTACGGGAGTAATGCAAGTTTCTTTGGAGTCATCGTTTTATAAGCATTCTCACGAAAATATCGGCAGCGCCATGATGAACAGGGAATTATATATGCATTTAGGCAGAATTTTTATGGTTTTGTTCTTTCTGTTTTGTTTGTTGATTTGGAATATTTATATGTCATTAATAATAACAATGCTGTTTGCGGCTTTTATTGTTTTTCTGTTGAATTTTGTTATTAAAAGAGATAGAGTTATTATAGATTAGGGGTTAAAATATTTTCAATTTTTTTATAAATTCAAGGAGGTTTTACTTGATTTTTTTTATTGCAAAATAGTATTAAAGCGTATATAATAAAATATATTTTATAAATAAATTTATATAAATAAATGAGTTTTGTCCATCTTCATGTTCATACGCATTATTCACTATTAGACGGTTTAGCCAAACTGGATGAGTTGATTGCAGTTGTTAAAGAGCAAGGATCTCCTGCCGTGGCAATTACCGACCATGGAGTTATGTATGGCGTGGTTGAATTTTATCAAAAATGCAAAAAAGCCGGAATCAAGCCTATAATAGGTTTTGAAGGCTATATGTCTCCGAATTCTCGTTTTGACAAGGCTTCAAAAAGCGATGAAAAATCAAATTATCATATTCTGCTTTTAGCAAAAAATAATATTGGCTATAAAAATTTAATTAAATTGTGTTCAATCGGACACTTGGAGGGTTTTTATTATAAGCCCCGTTTTGATTGGGAGACATTGCAAAAATATCATGAAGGCATTATCGCGTCAACCGCCTGTCTTGCCGGAGAAATTCCAACTTTAATTAAATCCGGAAATTTAGGCAAGGCCAGAAAAAGAATATTGGAATTTAACGAGCTTTTCGGAAAAGGAAATTTTTATTTGGAATTGATGCACCATCCGAATTTAACGGAACAGCAAGGCGTAAATGACGCTTTGATTAAGTTTTCCAAAGAATTAAACATTCCTTTAATCGCGACAAATGACGCGCATTATTTGGAAAAAGAAGATGCGGAAGCGCAAGACATATTGCTTTGCCTGCAGAATAAAAAGAAAAGAGAAGATACAGACAGGATGAATATGAGCGATGGCGATTATTCATTTCGTTCTAACGCGGAAATGAAAAAGAATTTTAAAGATGTTCCAGAGGCGATTGAGAATACTTTAAAAATAGCTGAGATGTGCAATGTTGAAATTGAATTAGGCAATGTTCAGTTGCCGCATTTTGAAGTGCCTGTCAATTTTAATGAAGCAAGTTATTTGCGGCATTTATGCGAAGAGGGGATTAAAAAAAGATATGGAAAAACCTATCAAGAGACAACAAAAGAAATTAAAGAAAGAATGGATTATGAATTATCAGTTGTGGAAAAAATGGGATGGCCTTCATATTTTTTAATTGTCGCGGATTTTGTCAACTGGGCTAAGGATAAAAAAATTGTTGTCGGTCCGGGCAGGGGTTCTGCCGCCGGTTCTTTAATTTGCTATTTAACAGGCATCACTAATCTTGATCCGCTTACATACGGTCTGCTTTTTGAAAGATTTTTAAATCCTGACAGAGTATCAATGCCTGATATTGATTTGGATTTTGCCGATGTCAGGCGCGATGAAGTTATTAAATATGTGGAAGATAAATACGGCAAAGATCATGTCGCGCAAATTATTACTTTTGGAACAATGGC
>JAGLLI010000173.1 GCA_023140595.1 Candidatus Parcubacteria bacterium | reverse complement strand
CAATCGGACAAATCAAATCAATAACTTTAATACCTGTTTCCAAAATCTCTGTTTTGGTTGACTGGTCGGCAAAAGCCGGAGCCGATCTATGAATTGGATATTTATAATTTGTTTTTGGCGCTTCCTTTCCGTCAACCGGCTCGCCCAAAACATTAAAAATCCTGCCCAACGTTTCATCTCCAACAGGCACGCTAATCCCTTTGCCGGTATTAACAACCTTGTCTCCGCGTTTAAGTCCATCAGTTGAACCCATAGCAACAGTCCTAACCAAATTAGACCCGATATGCTGTTGAGTTTCTAATACAAGTTTTTTATTGCCGCATTCCACTTCCAAAGAATTATAAATTTCTGGCAGTTCTGCTTCAAATTGAACGTCAACGACTGCGCCGATTACTTGGTTGATTTTACCTGTATTTAATTTTTTTTCTGACATATTTTAGATTGCAATCCGAAGCTTGAGCGTAGGATTGACAAATTAATTGTTATGTGATATATTGAATTATTGGATAAAATAAATTTTATTTTTAATCATTTAAATAAGGAGGGGGAAATGAATACTTTTTTAAGCAGTGAAAATAGTTTGGTATTGATTTTAATCGCAATACTAATAACTAAAATAATTATTTTGCTTTTTCGAAAAATAGAAAAAAACAAAATAGGAAAAAAAATATATTTGGTATATTCTTACACAATATTGCTTGCAATTGTATTTATCGCAAACTCAGAAATCATTAAATACAAAGACACTGACCCACAGTGTCTCGTAATGATAATTCCTGGGCTAATAGTCTTTTTTGTATTACTAATAATATAAAAAAATAAAATAAAATAAAAAGACTAACACAGACCGCGACATTACCACCGTTGCGGTCTTTTTTCTTTTCTTAATATTAACTACAAGAATTATTTATAAACAAGAATTATTTAAACAAACATTAAATTTGCTTATTCTTTTTTACAAATAATTCTTGTAGTTCATTCACTTAACGCATTCGCCCCAGCTGAAATCTCCGCAATTTCATTTGTGATTGCCGCTTGTCTTGATTTGTTGTAAAATAACGTTAATTCATCAACCATATCTTTGGCAGCGTCTGTTGCCTGATGCATAGCTGACATCCGCGCGCTGTGTTCGGATGCGTTTGATTCCAGCAATGCCTGAAAAAGCTGGACTTCAATCAAGCGCGGGATCATTTCATCTAAAACTTCTTTTGGGTTTGGCTCAAAAGTATATTCATAACTATGTTTTTCATCTTGCAAGCGCTGTTCTTTTTTCTTATCAATAAATTCTTTATCAATGCCAACTCTTGTATCTTCGCCGACAATGCCCAAATATTCATCCTGTGTTGATATGTCAATCGGCAAAAGCTGTTTTACACGCGGTATCTGCTTGGCGGCGCTCACATAATCAGTATAGGCAACCATAATTTTATCATATTTTCCATTTAAATAATCATCCAAAACAATTTTCGCTATTGGTAAAACTTCTTTTATCTCGCTGATTATATCCGCCTTGGGAAATTCCGCCGCGATATCATAATTATAATATTTTTTTACAATAGCGCCTTTTTTTCCTATTATTATAAATTCCGGCTTTTCTTTGCCAGGTTTCATGTGCATTTTAACGCTGTTACGCGCCTTATTTATAATAGCAGTATT
>JAGLLI010000172.1 GCA_023140595.1 Candidatus Parcubacteria bacterium | reverse complement strand
GCTAAAAGCGGGATATTTTTTATTGGTGTTTTTTGCTAATGTATAATCAATAATTTATAAATTTGAGCCTTGGGTTTTTCATGAATGAATCAGAAAAATTTATTTATGGCTATCAATGCAATACCTATGCTAAAGATGATTAAGTTTAAAAAATAATCTTGGTATTCGATTAAAAAATATGAAAATAGGACCAATTGAATTTACAGAAGAAGATATTAGAGCCGCTTTTAAAATATTAGGAGAAGCATGGAAAAGATTAAGAGTGCCAAAAAATAAAAAAGATAAAGTAGGGATTATTATCGCCCTGAAAATTGAAGACGATAAAGATAAAAAAAACTTGAAATAGAGTTAATTTCAGAATTAAATAGATATCTTGTTGACAGTGGTGAAAGCAAGAAATTTTATGTTTATAGTTTTCCAGATGATTTAATTAATAAAATCAATAATCAGGATGACGCAAAAAAATTATTAATAAGATCAAGGGGGCACCTTATTCTTCATGGAAGCGTGGTTCAAAGAAAAATAAAATCAGAGGATAATTACGTTTTTAGATTGCATGGAATAATCAGACATAAACCAATCCAAAAAATTATACAACAACAATTCGCTAGAGAATTTTCCGAGCTACTACCTAGAAAAATTGAGTTTTTAATGAAAGACGAGGGTATATATTTTGAATTAACAAAAGAATGGATAGGTTATGTAATAAAATATATTGTTGGCATAGCTGCATTTGTGTCTGGTGATGTGCTATTGGCGGATAAACTCTACCATGAGTTAGAGTGCGAGACAGGTTCAATAGAAAAACCAGATAGTATTCCTGTTATACAAGTTATAAAAGACAGGTTGCCCAAAAGAATTTTAGAAGTTTCTCAGATTTATTTGGCAAGAAATTATTTTACTTTTACTAAATCCAGAAAGCCGGAAGATTTGTTTGAATCCGAAAATATCATAAAAGAGATTAAAACAATTGATTCTGAAAATTACGGCGCCAGGCTACAGAGTTCAATAATATATTTTTTAAAAGAAAATATTAACGCAGCAATTAACGAGCTGGAGAATAAAGATAATAATATTGATATAACTTGGCGCTATAGTTTAGGTTTTTTGTATGCTTACAGTGGTGATATTCCCAAGGCATTAGAAAATTACAAGAAAACTTTCCATAAAATAACCGAGGGGAATGTTTATCTGGACACAGAAGTGTTTATATCTGATGTTATCGAAAAAGAGCCAGATAAAATTCAACTTTATTTTTTTAGGGGAGTTTTGAATTATAAGATAAAAAAGGATTATAAATTAGCTAAAGAAGATTTTGAAAATTTTGTTAAAAATCATGGTTATGATAAATTTCCCGATCTTCAGGAATTAACTGAAAAATATTTATTAGAAATAAAATTAAACCTAGGATATTAATCATAAGTACAGTTTTAACGGCGAAGCGTATTATGTTAATCCAAACGATTTAAAAAGCTATTATCTTAACAGACTGGATAACGCGTTTAAAATTATGCGGGAATTCGGGCTTGGAATTACTAACAGCGATATAAGGAGAATTGATATCGGGAAGATTTAATAAAATTTTTTTGACAAACTTTTATTCTCTTAATAAATTAGAATAGAAATTTATTAAAATATGATGAATAAAAAAATAATAATTTTTTTACCGTATTTTTTTAAATTTAAAAACATAAACCTCGCCATTGTCAATTTCCTGCCAAGAGTCTGCTTCAAGTTTTGCTTCAGCCAAGATTTTATCAAAAGCCCACCAGTATTTATTTAAAACAAAATATCCTGTGTCAACTCCGGCTAAATTCATGGC
>JAGLLI010000171.1 GCA_023140595.1 Candidatus Parcubacteria bacterium | reverse complement strand
TGCAAACAATATTGCGGTGAATATGAAGTAAATGATTTTGTTGCTCTTGGAGTCCACATATCACAAATTATTCTTGGCATAGTCGGCTCATTAGCCTTGCTTGCTTTTGTCGTAGGCGGTGTTATGTTTTTGGCTTCAGGCGGAAATAAGAATTTGGTGGATCGAGGAAAAGCAACGATTATCGGCGCCGTAATCGGTTTGGTTGTAGTTTTTGCCAGCTATACGATAATCAGTTTTGCGGCAAGCGCAATGGGCATAGACATAAATGCTAAAAATATTTTTAACTCAAGCTGGTTTGCTAATTAAACATGAATAGCTTTAAAATAAATAAGATATCTTTAAACAGCGAAACATTAGGACAGCTGTTGAAAAAAGAAAGAGAGGCGCAAAAAATAAGCTTGGAAAAAATTGCCAATGATTTAAAGATAAATAAAAAATATTTAAGCGCCTTAGAAAGCGAGCGCTTGCAAGATTTGCCTGCCGGTGTTTACGCGAGAAATTATTTTAAGACTTACGCGGAATATTTAAATTTAAATGCTGATGAAATTTTAAAGCAATACGAAGAAGAGCACAAAAGCGGGTTAATAGAAAATAAAAAGAATCTTTTTGTACAAAAAGTTACAAAAGCGCGATATTTTTTCAGCATACCCAAGGTTTTTAAAATTACAGCGATTTTATTTGCGGTTTTTATTTGCGTAATATATATCGGTTTTTATTTAAATAATTTAATTTCCCCTCCGGATTTAGTTATATTTAGTCCCAAAACAGATGTCAGTGTTAATCAAAATAAAATTGAAATTAAAGGACAAACAGAAATTAACGCTAATATTAAAATAAACGGTAAAGACATTCTGGCGGGTATTGACGGCTCTTTTTCCACTGTTATTTTTTTAAAAAACGGACTTAACGTGGTATTAATTGAAGCGCAAAAAAAGCATAGTAAAAAAAGCGAGGTTATCAGGAATATTTTGGTTGATTTGGAGAAATAATTTTATTTGCTTTTTTTTCTTAAATAATATAAAGTAATAGTGTATTAACAGGAGGCAATAATCCTCTTTTTTATTTATAAAAATTATAAGAATTATAAAAATATGAGCGAAGATAAAAGTAAAAATGTAAAAAACAAAGAAGAAAAAGACGAAAAAAATGTAAAAAATGAGAAAATAAGCGATGAAAAATTAAACGCGGCAATGGATGCTATGGAGCAGATAAAATCAAAATTCGGCGAAGGCTCTATTATGAAATTCGGCGAAGCCAGAAAAGTTGATATTGACGCTGTGCCAACCGGATGCCTTTCTTTGGATATTGCCCTTGGAATTAACGGCGTTCCCCGCGGAAGAGTTATTGAAATTTACGGACCGGAAGCATCAGGCAAAACCACGCTCGCCCAGCATATTATTGCTGAAGTGCAAAAATTAGGCGGTATTGCCGCTTTTGTTGACGCGGAACACGCCCTTGACCCTGATTACGCGGAAAAAATCGGCATTAATATTAAAGACATGCTTATTTCCCAGCCTGATACGGGAGAACAAGCTTTGGAAATAGTTGAAACATTGGTTCGCTCCAACGCGGTTGATGTGGTGGTTATTGACTCGGTAGCTGCTTTGGTTCCGCGAAAAGAAATTGAAGGCGAGATGGGCGATCAGCATATGGGCTTGCAAGCCAGATTAATGAGCCAGGCATTGCGCAAATTAACCGGAATTGTAGCCAAGACAGGAACAGTAGTCGTTTTTATAAATCAAACCCGCCATAAAATCGGCGTATTTTTCGGCAACCCTGAAGTTACCACAGGCGGAAACGCTTTAAAATTTTATTCATCAGTCAGGATTGAAGTAAGAAGAAGCGCGCAAATCAAGCAAGGCGACAAAATAATAGGCAACCGCGTTAAAGTAAAAATCGTAAAAAATAAAGTCGCGGCACCGTTCAAAACCTGCGAATTTGACATAATGTACAACGAAGGCATCTCAATCGCCGGCGACCTGCTTGATGTAGGCATAGCTTACGGCGTAGTTAAAAAATCTGGAAACTCATATTCATTTGGAGAAATAAAGTTTGGAGTAGGCAGGGAAACAGCGAAAAGGTTTTTACGCGCTGACAAAAAACTTATGAAAGAAATCAGAAAAAAAATTATGGCGGAGGTTAAGGCGCGGGAGGTTGAGGAGTAATGGGATTTTGGATTTATAATTTTTGAGATAAAAAACACCGGAATTAAATCCGGTGTTTTTTTATTCTTAAGCCACAAATCAAAAATTATAAATTCGCCTAAACCCTCTCCACATACTCCCCCGTATCAGTATTAACGCGAATAACATCTCCCTCGTTTACAAATAACGGAGCGTTAATTGTAGCGCCGCCTTCCAATTCAATTTGCTTTGTAACATTGCCGGCTGAATTTCCTTTAACTCCGGGAGGAGCTGATATCACTTTAAATTCCATTTTAATCGGCAGGTTTATCGCAACTGGATTGTTGTTAAAATAAAGCGCGTCAACATCAATTCCGTCTTTTAAGAACTTGGCCTTTTCTCCCACAGCCTCCAATGGAATCTCAAACTGCTCATAAGACGCATTATCCATTAAATAAGCATTAGCATCACCTTTGTACATATAGTTGGCTTTTTTCTTTTCGGTGTTAGCCTCCAAAGCCTTATCGTTTCCCTGAAAAGTTTTATTCAAGGTATTGCCGGTAATCAAGTTTTTTAGCTTAACTTTTAAAATCGCTCCGCCTCGTCCCATTTTATGATGGTCGGCGTTAACTACCAAAAATGGCTCATTGTTAACTTCAATGATTTTGCCAAGTTTTATTTCACTTAAGTTTAGCATAAAGTATTTTAAAATTTATCTTATATACGGAAGCAAAGCCATAACGCGCGCGTTTTTAATTGCTAAAGCAAGCTTTCTTTGGTGCTTGGAGCAAAGACCGGTTTTTTTTTTCGGATAAATTTTTTTATAAGTATTAATAAAGTTGCGCAGAGTGCGGATATCTTTATAGTCAACTTCTTTGATTCCGTTTTCGCAAAAATGACAAGTATTTTTTGCTTCAATTTTGTTGTTAGTCATATTTTTTAAAATTATTTATTAAAAGGGAATATTCTCCACTTTAATTTCATCTTCTTCGGGTTGTTGATTGCCGGCAAGTTCATTGCTTTCTATTACCGGTTCATTGGCCTCGCTTGGCGCGGGTGGCGCTTCAGAAGGAAAAGATCCTCCTCCGCCACTGCCGGCGCGATCAAGCATAATCATATTGCCGGCAACAATTTCAGTGCGATAGCGCTTAACACCATCTTGCCCGACCCAGTCTCTGGTTTCCAATCGACCTTCAATATATATTTTTGCTCCCTTTTTAAGGTACTGCCCGCAAATTTCCGCCAATCTTCTCCATGCGACAATATTATGAAATTCAACTTTTTCTTGTTTTTGTCCGGCTTGGTCTGTCCATACTCTGTTAGTGGCAACGCCAAATGTCGCCACAGGCGTTCCATTGGGAATGGTTTTTAATTCAGGGTCGCGGGTTAGATTGCCGATAATCATTGCTTTGTTAAGATTCATAAATTTGTTTGCCGTCCATTCGTTTTAAAAACGATATGCCGGCTGATTAGTTATTAAAATGTTTTATTAAAAAGATTTTATAATAAATCATCTGTTTCTAAAATTTTATCCAGTTTTTCATCTAATTCTTTTGTATCAACCTTTTGTTTAACTTTTTTGTCTTCTTTTTTATCAATAATCTTGCTTTCTTTTTTTTCTTCCTTGATTTTTTCAATTATTTTCTTTTCTTCCCGTGTTTTTTCGGCTTTAATTTCTTCTTCGCTGCGTAATTTCTTGGCAACA
>JAGLLI010000170.1 GCA_023140595.1 Candidatus Parcubacteria bacterium | reverse complement strand
TATTGCAAAGGCTGCGGTCTTTGCGCTGTTGAATGTCCGGTTAAATGTATAAAAATGGAACTAGACAAAAAATAAATTAACTAAAAATTAAAAATTATAATATATGCCTCAAAAAAAATCCAAGCGCCAAATTCTTGAAGGTTCTCAGGCAATCGCGCAAACTATAAACAATATTAAGCCGGCGGTGATATCCGCTTATCCTATTACTCCGCAGACTCATATTGTTGAGGATTTGGCAAAATTAAAAGCCGACGGCAAAGCCAAATATGAATATGTGCGCGCGGAAAGCGAATTTGCCGCAGCTTCAATTGTGGAGGGCGCCAGTGCTACCGGACTTAGGACTTATACTGCCACAAGCTCCCAAGGCATTCTTTTAATGGCGGAAGTAATTTATAATATCGCCGGTATGCGTTTGCCTGTTGTTTTAACTTGCGCCAATCGCGGAATATCTGCGCCAATCACCATCTGGAACGATCATCAGGACGCGATGTCAATACGCGACGCCGGCTGGATTATGTTTTTCGCTGAAAATCACCAGGAAGCGCTTGAACAGCATTTGCTTGCTTACAAAATCGCGGAAAAAAAGAAAATTCCAGCCATGGTTAATATTGACGGTTTTGTTCTTACTCATACTTATGAAGGCGTAGAAGTACCAAATGCCGCTGAGATTAAAAAATTTTTGCCGGATTATAAGCCGAAAAAAGGAGAATATCTGGATCCTGCAAATCCTGTTACTTTTGGCGCTTTTGCATCGCCGGCTTATTATATGGAAATAAGGCACGAACTGCATGAGGACTTATGCGATTGTCAAAACGACATTTTAGAAGAATATGAAAATTTAAAAAAACTTGTTCCGGGAGTAATAAAAAAATCAGAAAATAAAGCTTTGATTAATAACGGACTAATAGAATATTACGGACCAAAAAATCCAAAAGTTATTTTAATCGCCATGGGGTCTTTGGTCGGCACTGTCAAAGACGCGGTTGATCATTTAAATATCCGCCGCAATGTCAAACATTATATCAGCAACAAACAGACAGGAGTATTAAAAATAAAAACTTTCAGGCCGTTTCCGGCAAAAGCCGTTCTTGCTGTTATTAAAAAAGCAAAATACGTTGCGGTTATTGAAAAAGCTGTCTCATTGGGCGCTATTGACGCTCCCTTGGCTATGGATATTAAATCTTGCGCCAAAAACAAAATCAAAACCAAAATCCAAAGCTATATAGCGGGGCTAGGCGGACGAGATATCACGCAAAAAATGATATCCAAAATCGTCACAGATGCGCAGAATAAAGATGATGGGGTGAAATTTGTGGGGTAAATAAAAATATGCCGAAAAATTTTATAAAAATTTTATCTTTAATCATATTTACGCAAATTTTTTGCTGTACTGTTTTTTTAATTCCGGTTGAAGTTAATGCTATTGAGCCCTATAAATTTCAGGTTCCAATCGGCGATCTTAAAGAAATAACTTTTGAAAAAAAAGGCACAACAAAACCAATTGCCGATTATATCCAAGCAATTTACAAATACGCAATCGGCGTAGTCGCAATCCTTGCCACTGTCGTTATGATGATCGGCGGCGTGGTTTGGATTACAGCCGGAGGCAATCAAACGCGCGTTGGCGAAGCAAAACAATACATAAGCGGTTCCTTAACAGGAATGGTTCTTGTATTTTGCTCTTATATGATCTTAAATACCATTAACCCTGATTTGGTAAAATTCAAGCCTGTGGGGATTGAGACGGTTGATGAAAAAAAACCGGAAACAAAATCTGACGATAGACATGGGTCTTGTAGCTGGGAAATAGCTCAAAGCTGTTATGATAATGACAAAGATAAATCTGAAGGGTACTGTAATACTGAGAACAAACCTGAAAATTCATATAGCATTTGCTGTTGCAAAATTGCGCCAATACTGGGATGTACTTGGGAAACTGACTGTAATACTAAAAAAGATTCCAACATAGCAGATTGCGGAACAGTAGAGCATGAAGATAATAAAACAAGATGTTGCTGTACTAAATGATACTGTGAAATAATTTGACATTGTAATACAACTGTAATACAATAATAGTATAATTATTAACAAAAAAATATGAGACAAGTTTTAAGCATTTCTTTGCAGGAAAATATAATAAAAGACATAAAAAAAAGAGTAAAAAACGGTTGTTTTAAATCAGTTAGTGAATATTTTAAATATTTGTTTAAAATGGATACTGAGGATGTAATATCGGAAAAAGAGTTAATGAAGGATATTATACAAGCGAGAAAAGAATACAAAGAAGGTAAAACGATTAAGGCTAATTCATTAGCTGATCTTTTATGATTATAAAAGATATTGAATATTCAACAAAATTCGTGAAGCAACTTAAAAAACTGCCAAGAAATATTATTAACAGCGCCAAGAAAAAAGAAAAAATTTTTAAACAAAATCCGCTTCATTCTTCATTGCGCATTCACGAATTACACGGCGATTTCAAAGGTGTCTGGTCTATTTCAATAAATAAAAATTATCGCATTATTTTTGAGCGCGTTTCAAACGGCGATATCGTTTTTATGTCCATCGGCAACCATGATATTTATAAAAATTTATGATCTATTTCACCAGCTACGCAAATCAAAAATTTGAAATACTTAATAAACATAAGGTGTTTTTTCGCAAAGAAGAAATTGAAGATGTAATAAAAAATCCTGATAAAACTGTAAAAAAGGGAAATTATTTATCCGTTCGCAAAGACAATATAAAAGTTGTTTATGACAAAAGAGAGGGAGTGGCACGGGTGATTACATTTTATCCTATTAAGCCATAATTAATTCGTAATTCGTAATTGAAAATTGATAATTAAATGATCTACGACCCTGAAGCAAATATAATAAGCTGGGAGATTGGTAAAGGAAAAATTACCCATACCCGTGAATTCGGCAGTTTTATTATCCATCTTTCTGACGCGAAAAAACCGATTTTAATTGAAATTCTTGACGCGTCTAAATTTATCGGACAATTTGATAAGATAAAAAATATTAAAGAAATAAAAAATGTTTTACCATCCAATTATTAACTATTCTAAATAAATATCTAAATTATTTAATTTATGCCAACTAAAACATCTCTAAAAACAATCGTCAAATCCAAAAAAACCGATTCATTGTTTTCACCGGGACACAGAGCTTGCGCCGGATGCGGACAGGCTATTGCCGCCAGAACGGTTGTAAACGCGCTCGGACCGAATACTATTATTACCAACGCGACAGGATGTCTGGAAGTAACCACAACTCCCTACCCTGAAAGCGCTTGGGGGGTGCCTTGGATTCATTCCTTATTTGAAAACCCGGCCGCAATCGCTTCCGGAATTTACGCCGGACTTAAGCAAAAAAAACAAGACAAAAAAATCAAGGTTGTCGCCCAAGGAGGAGACGGCAGCACTTTTGATATCGGTTTCGGACTGATAAGCGGTATGTGGGAAAGAGGTGAAAACATTCTCTATATTTGCTATGACAATGAAGCTTATTCCAATACAGGCATGCAAGCATCAGGCGCTACTCCCTGGGGGTCAAGCACCACGACAACACCGGCAGGCTCCGGAAAAACAATTGACGCAATCGGATCTCATCAGCAAAAAAAAGATATTATCGCTATTGCTTTGGCGCATGGACTAAAATATGTCGCGCAAACAACTGCCGGCTACTTGGAAGATATTGAAGCTAAAGTAAAAAAAGCAGTTGCAACAGAAGGTCCCGCTTATATTCAAATCTTAGCCCCCTGCATTCCGGGCTGGCACATCAGTTCAGATCAAGCTATGAGCTTAAGCAAGCTGGCAGCGCAAACAGGTCTTTACCCGCTGCTGGAATATATTGACGGCGAGCTGATTAAAGTTATGAAAACACCTGCTAAAAAAATCAAAGTTGAAGAATATCTAAAACCGCAAAGGCGCTTTGCGCATTTATTTAAAAGCAAAGAAGGCAAAGAAGTCATTAAATACATTCAAACACTTGCTGATAATAATATAGAAAAATATAAATTAGGTGCTTAGGTAATCATGGATTATGATAATATAAAAAAATCGGTTTTTTAAAAAACCGATTTTTTTATATATAAATGTAAATTTCCTAACCCCTAAGCGCCTAATTTGTATTCTCCTCTCTTAACCCTCCCCTTATACCCTGTTCCGGCCGGAATTAAACGTCCGATAATGACGTTTTCTTTTAAGCCCTCTAAATAATCAATCTTGCCGCTGACTGACGCTTCAATTAATACCCTGGCTGTTTCCTGAAAAGAGGCTGCTGACAAAAAACTGTCAGTTGTCAGCGAAGCTTTGGTAATGCCCATTAACAATCTGCTTACATCAATGGGATTGCTGTTTTTCTTTTTGGCTCGCTCCAAAACGCTGTTTTCAACAATCTCTCCCGGAAGCAATTCCGGATTATCTGATTTATTGACAAAAAAGCGGGAAAACATCTGCTTGGCTATAATTTCAATATGCTTATCATTAAGCGGCTGTCCTTGGGATGAATAAACATTCTGAATTTCCTGGATAATATATCTTTGCGCGCTTAAACGGTCTTTCAAACTGTATAACTGCTGAACATCAATACTGCCGTCGGTTAATTGATCGCCCTTTTTAACATCATCGCCTTCTTGCGCCAATATTGACAATCCCCTTGGAACAATAAACTCTTTAACTTTTTTGGCTTTAACTTTAACTTTAATCATTTTTTCATCCGATTCAACAACTCCGCCGGTTTCAGCAGTAACCGTAATATCCCCTGCTGTAAACAATTTCGCTCCGGCGCTGACTTTATCTCCGTTTTTAACTTTGATTTTCGGTTCTATTTTAATCGACTTTTGCTTGGATTTCGTTTTTGCTTTGGCTTGCATCCGCGCCTCTTTAACTGTATCGGCAAAATAATATTTATCCAAATTAAAGCCTTCATAATTAATTTTTAAAATTTTCGCTTGCGGATTGCTGACAACTGTTTTTCCAGCTCCGTCTTCGGTCGTTCGCTGCGCGGTTTCAATGGAAACTTTTCCATCCACATCAGAGATAAAGGCTTTGTGTTTTGGCGGTCTTGCTTCAAAAATCTCTTCGACTCTTGGCAACCCTTGTGTAATATCATCAACACCGGCAACACCGCCCGTATGAAAAGTTCTCATTGTAAGCTGGGTTCCGGGCTCGCCGATTGATTGCGCGGCAACAATTCCCACTGCCGTTCCTTTTTTCACTTCTTTATTATGCCCCAAATCCCAGCCATAACATTTCACGCACACGCCTCTGTCCAGTTTACAGCTTAGAGCGGAACGAATACAAGCCTCAACAACATCTTCGTTTTTAATTTTATCAATAACATCTTCCGTGATAAGTTCGTTTTTCTTTACTAAAACCTTGCCTTTGGTATTTTTTAAATCGCCTGCTAAAAATCTTCCGATAATCCTGTCAAAAATAGTTGATCCGAATTTTTCTCCTTCCTCCTTGGTAATTATTAAACCTTCTTTGTCTCCGCAATCATCTTCACTAACAATTATATCTTGGGCAACATCAACCAAGCGCCTGGTCAAATAACCGGCATTAGCGGTTCTAAGGGCGGTATCCGACAAGCCCTTGCGCACACCATGAGAAGAAATAAAATATTCCAACACTTGAAAACCTTTTTTAAAATTTCCTTTAACCGGAAGTTCAATAATATCGCCGGACGGAGAAGTAACCAAGCCTTTCATGCCGAGAATTTGCGTTAACTGCGCCCAGCTTCCGCGAGCTCCGGATTCAATCATTGAATAAACAGGACCTTCATCAGGAAGTCCCTTCTTGCATATATCGGTAACTTTATCCTTAACATTTGTCCAAAGCTCAATAATTTTAGCGTATCTTTCTGAGTCGGTTAATAATCCTTCATCATATTGATCTTGAATTTTTTC
>JAGLLI010000017.1 GCA_023140595.1 Candidatus Parcubacteria bacterium | reverse complement strand
TATTTTTGCGCGCGCTAATAAATATTTTCTTTTTTTATTATACCACAAAACGCCGTTTAAACAAAATACTTTTATGAACTTTTGGCATAAATACCAAAAACTTATTTTAATAACAGGATTTCTGGCTGTTTGCTTGTCAATCGGATATTTTTTGTATTTAATATTCTTTAAACCGGCTATTCCCGCAACACCGATAGATGAAAAAAAAATAAGTACTTCAAGCGCAGATGGTTTCCCTGATTCTTCCGGCGCAAAAACAATTGACAAAACAAAAGACGGGACTGAAAAAAGCGATATTTCTCTTCCACAAAGCAAAGCGAGTGAAATAGCAAGAGGCAGCTTAACTAAAACAAGCAAACTAAACAATGAAAATTCTCTTAAGCCTATAATCGGCTCTGATGGAAACAGTTTGCAATATTACAACAGAGAAGACGGGCATTTTTATAAAATTGATAAAAACGGCAAAGCTTTTTTAATGTCTGAAAAAACATTTCATAATGTTGAAAACATTGTTTGGGCGGATACTAAAAATAAAGCCATAATTGAATATCCTGACGGAGCAAATACTTTATATAATTTTGATACAAACAAGCAAATAACCCTGCCCTCGCATTGGAAAGATTTTAATTTCAACCCCGGTTCCGACAAAATCGTCATGAAAAGCATCGGGCTTGATCCCGGAAACCGATGGCTGGCTATTGCGGAAGACGACGGTTCCAAGGTTCGCGCTCTTGAGCCCTTGGGAACAAAAGACGGGACAGTCTATCCGGCTTGGTCGCCCAGTAATCAAATCGCCGCGGTTTTTACGGAAAGCCGTGATTTTGACCGCCAAGAAGTTTATTTTGTCGGACTGAATAATGAAAATTTCAAATCCACTATTGTTGAAGGCCGCGGCTTCCAGCCAAAATGGTCGCCCAAAGGCGATCAACTGCTTTATAGCGTTTATTCAAGCAAAAATAATCTTAAACCAAACCTTTGGATAGTAAACGCTCAAGGCGAATCAATCGGAAGCGGACGAAAAAGCTTAAATATTGAAACTTGGGCGGAAAAATGCGTTTATGGCAACAGCTCTGAATTATACTGCGCTGTCCCGGAAAATCTTCCGGAAGGCGCGGGTTTATTTCCAGAACTGGCTTTGGAAAGCAAAGACAATATCTATAAAATTGACACAAAAACAGGAGTAAAAAAATTAATCGCCATACCTGATCAAGATTTCAGCATCTCTAATTTAAACATAAGTGAAAATGGCTATTATCTTTATTTTACGGATAATGAAAATAATAATATTCATAAGATTAAATTGAAGTAATCTATGAATTTTATTTTTGACTTGCTTTTCCCGATAGAATGTTTGGGTTGCGGCAAGCAAGGGAAATGGTTATGCGCAGAGTGCCTTAAAAAGCTTGAAGTTAACAGCAGACAACACTGTTTAAATTGCAAAATTGAAAATAATTTTGGAGAGCTATGCCATGAATGCAAAAAAAATTTTTATCTTGACGGCGTACTTGCCGCCGGAAATTATGAAGATAAATTAATAGCTCAATTAATTAAACAATATAAATATTATTTTTCCAAAAAAATCGCTGATATCCTCGGCGATTTTTTGCTTTTCTTTCTAAGAAACTTAAACAGCCAAATGATTTTATTGCCTGCGAAAAAAGAAAACGCGCCTGAATTTATCGGTGGACAAGATAATTACTATATTATGCCGGTGCCTTTACACAAACGCCGCTTGCGCTGGCGCGGTTTTAACCAAGCAGAAGAAATCGCAAAAATATTAGCAAAAAAACTAAATATTCCTCTAATTTTAAATCAATTATCAAGACAAAAATACAGCAAACCGCAAGCAAAAACGGATTCGCAAAAAAGAAAAACCAATATCAGCGGCTGTTTCGGGTGCCAAGGAGATTCTCTTGACGGAAAAAATATTATTCTTATTGACGATGTTGTTACTAGCGGCTCAACCCTGAATGAATGCGCGAAAGTTTTAAAAGAAAAAGGCGCGAGAGAGGTTTGGGGAATTTGCGTTGCGAGGGGCGGGTAGAATTATAAGTCAAAATGTTTTTTTAAATATTTTTCTACTCGAGCCATCGCAATAAATTCTATTTCACCAATCTTATGAATAAAACGCGCTTTATCAAAACTGATTACGTGATGAACCTTAATTAGTGAATCTTTATTTAGCCTATTTTTTAAATCTTTTTTTATCACAATGTCATCTACATGTTTATTGGCTGAGGTAGTCATAGGCATTATAGTAACTATCACCGTGGTTTGGATTTGTTTATTACTCTCAATAACAAGAGCCGGTCTATCTTTTACATATTCATGACCGACGCTTTGATTTTCTATAAATTTAACTAACCATATTTCACCTTTCTTCATAATTATTTTAAGCTGCGATAATAATTAGCTTCATCCATTGGCATATCGCCAAGCGCCTCAAGCGCGTCTCTACCAGCGGCATCCTGCATTGCCGACAATTCCTTAAATGAAGAATTTTTTATTACATTTTTTACAACTCCGTTAACCATATAATTATCATTTTGATGAATAAAAATTGGCGTAATATTTTCGGTTGACTCTGAGGTAAGCGCGATTTGCTTTCCTTTGCTATCCAATAAAAATTTTTTTATGTTCGCGGCGCCGTCAATTACAGATAATACATAATCACCGTTACTAGGGCTTTTATCGCCCGGATCAATCAACACGTAATCGCCCTCTTCAATGGAAAATTCGCCATTCACTTTAGCCTGATTCATTGACGGACCTTGAGCCTTAACCGCGAAAATATTTTTTACCTTGCCAATCAAACTTTTTGATACGCGGAGATATCCTTCCAAATTCTCTTCGGCAAACGCGCTTGCTTCACCGCAATCAGCGCAGCCATAAATAGGGACAGCCACAACGGAATCTTTTCTTATAACTTCCGAATTTACTTTTCCAATTTCACCGGTTTTCTTATTAATATCAATTAATCCTTTCTTTTTCAATTGAGCCAAATGATGACGAATTTTCTGCGGATGCGTTTCGTCCACCAATAAAGCGATATCCCTTAAACTCATTTTTTTAAGGTTTATCTTGGATGAAATGCCTAATAATTTATTTTGTATAGGGTGGATTTGCATAATTTTTCTTTAACTGCTTGTTAATATTATATATCGAATATATATCCTTGTCAAATTTATGTCATAAACTTTCACTTATCTTGTCAAGTGTCTTGACACTTTATTATAAATTTATTATTTCCAATCAGTAATCAAAATTTGCATAATTATCTTGAACTATAATTTTTTTGATTATTATGATGGGCTATGATTATTTTTTAAAAACAAAAAACTACAGAGGTGGCTCTGTAGTTTTTTGAATATTCTTCATATTAAAAATCTATAATATTTTTAATTTTTCTTCTACCCTTTTTAACACTCGGCTAGAAGTCGTAAAAGCTTTATTAATATCTTTTTTTGAAAAATAATCATCATATTCCTTTAATCCTGTTAAATGAATTTTATTTCTATTATCCCTTAAATCATCAACTCGTTTGGATAACGTTCCATTTAAAATTTTACATTTTAAAGATGCTATTGATATTGCCTGAAATTGAATATTATCCGTAAGATTAAAAAATTTTTCATGTCTTCTCCCTGCAATTATTTCTTCTTTTTTAATTGAGTCCGGCATTTTATAAATACTTTTCACATCATATTTCCATTCTGACCTCATTATATCAGAATCTTTAATCAAGCCCTTTTTCTTATATTCCTTTAAACAGTACAACAAGCTGCACTCCACAATACTTGCTGTATATAAAATAATTGTTTTGTATATACTATATTGAATAGTACCTTTTATTTTCATTGAATCCTGCAAGACTGTTAGGAAAGTAATATATCGAAGAGCAATACTAATATTTTGTCTAAGCAGGTCGTCTTTTATAAATAAAAAATTCCTCTCCAAAGATTTTTCAGAAGGAACTTTATCTAAAATATCTTTTTTTAAGATTTTACTTGCCATCTTTACTTCTTATTAACCCGCTCAATGACGAATAACCTTTTTTACTTAAATAATTTCCCAACTTTGCATCTGAACGCACGCCAAAATCTCTACCATATTTTTTTTCTATGGTTCCCATTTTTGTATCTGATCTTTTTTTTCTTATAATTTTAGTCATATTAATATTATATCAAAAATCAAATTAAAAAACAATTAATAAAAAATATAATAATAATTAAAGAATAAAAAATGTACGTACATTTGTACGTACATTTTTTATTGTGGGGCAGTATTGGACTTACTTGGGACCAAATTGCGCGAGAATTAGAGGAATGACATAAACTATATATTAATAAAAAAACATACTACTTTTAACACAAACAAAAACAGCCCCACGATAGGGCTGTTTTTTATGTAAAAAAAAATTACGCTTTTTCTACGTTTACAGCTGCGTTTCCTTTTTCAGTCTTTTCGATCTCAAAAGTAACATTGTCACCTTCTCTTAGATCCATGAAATCAACACCAGCCAGGTTATTAGCGTGAAAAAATAAATCATCACTGCCATCTTGAGCAATAAAACCGAAGTTTTTATCAGTCAATTTTTTGATAGTTCCTTGCATTTAATATAAAATATAAAGTTTAATAAGTAATACTAAAGTGTAAAAATTCGACTTTATTCATACGTCTTTAATACTCGTTGCCCTATTTGGGAACGGATAGTTTTAACTAACTATATAACAATAGCATAATATTTTATATATGTCAATAGCAAACCTGACAAACCGATATTTTAAGCTAATAATAAAAGACTGCTCTTTTGCAGAGCAGTCTTTTTTGTGGGCCGAGTAGGATTCGAAACGCAATCACGTGTTTTTAGAAATTCACTAAAATAAGGATTATTAACTAACGCTAGAAACAAACAAGCATTATCAGAAATTTCTACAAACACCCAAAGACATCAATTTTTAACCACTTTCCGTCAACATACCGTCAACACTTTTTAGTTTTGGCAAAAGCAACACAGAAAAACAAAAACAACCACTTAAACGGTGGTTATTTTTGTTTTTAATATAAAAAAACCTTCCTTTTATAGAAAGCTTTTATTTAAAATGTTTTTACAGAATTATATTAAGAATCATCTTCACCAAAACTTTTATTTATTCCTATTGCTCTTGTTTTCAAATCTGCAAATTTAGTGTTAATTTGAGTTTGTTCTGCGATTGATTCTGCTGAATCATCTAATGTTCCTGCTTCTTTTTTTGTATCATTTATATTCTTTTTTAAATCTTTGTAAAATTTTGAAATTGAGCGCCTAATTTTCGAATCTGTGAATAAAAAGAGTCTCGTGCGGTGATGTTCGTATGTGGTCATATTGGATTCCAAATCATTAATATATGTTTTATGTACGATTTTTTTCTGTTCCCACATTTCATTCAATTTGTTGATTATATCAATTATTTCTTCAAGTTCATCATTTAGGCTAATTTTAATACATTTTAATTCTTGTCTTTTATCAAAATATATTTTTACATACTCCACAACAGCTCCACCGAGAATGGCAAGAAATGCCCCAGCTACCAGTGCAACAAAATTTACATCAGCATACCATGAAGAATCTTGTGGTAAATTGGGAATAACTGGACTACTCATATATAACTCTAGTTATTTCATTATTTTTACTCTTTATATAATAACCAAATTTTGCATTGACACCGCTTGCTGCTACTAAGGTTTTTACTTCTCCGATTTTTTCTTCTGGTACTATTATGTAAAAAGTTCCGGGTAAAATTTTATAATTTTTCCACTGTCCCACACTTGTTGCAATACTACTTTCAGTCTCAACCTCCATTACAAAAAGAATTTCTTTACTTTCTTTCTCCCTAACTATTACATCAGGAAAAATACCACCTATGTGAAAATTTTTAGACTGACCTGCATTTGTTAAAATATCAAATCTTCCATTAAGTCTATTTTTTATAAAATCAATTACTAAATCGTGCTCATTCATATAGCTTTTATATAATTATTCATCATATTTATATTAAGACATTTTTTATAATAAGTCAATTTTTAAGTCAATTTAAGTCAATTTTTTGTATTAGTCCACATCATTCTGGACATCATGTTATTTTTAAAGCTAAAACGCAATCCGCCGATTTCCTCCACGTCAAAATATTGGCGCAAACCCTTATACCCCTTATCATAAGAAACTACTTTTACTTGATGTCCTTGTTTAATTAAATTTTCAATTACTTCTTTTGCCCGAGAAGAGCGTCACGACCCTTCACCGGATTCGCCGTATAAAATTTTTGCCATAAATTTAGAGTATTATTTTATTCTTTCAATTTCATTATATCATCTTTTTGCGCTTTTTTCTCCTTTTACGCATAGTTCTCGTTTAACGCGATACATTTGTTTTGTAAAATTTCTTTAACTAAAATTAACTAAAATTTTTAAAAACAAAATGTACGTACATTTGTACGTACATTTTTATTTGTGGGTCAAATTGGGCTTGGATGGAACCAGATTATAAAAAAATTATACGAATGGCATAAATTATCCAGTCTAAATTCTTTAAAAATATAATGTAAAATTACTATTTTACAAGTTTAAAATTTGAATCGTATCAGAATAAATCAAACTCCACCTTTCTGCATCACTGGATTCATAAAAAAGAAAAACGTCTTTTCTGTCTTCATTAAAAATAAAAAATTTACCTACTGGCATTTCTGGCTGTCCGTATTCCGAACATAGCAACTTTGTTTTTTCTTGACTAACTATATTTCTGGTTGAATAGGCTCCGTTCATTAGACCATTTTCGTCTTCCCACTTTTTTATGTCTTCTTCGCTTACCTGTTTTTCGTCTGACAATTTCAACCATACTCTCTTTCCATGTTCAAAATCCTCAATTTTTAGCTGGCAATTATTTATGTCAAATCCTTTTTCTTTTATCAGGGAAGATATGGCTTGTTCAATATTTTGATATTTTTTATCTATTACAGTAATTTTATCTGGTTCTCTGAAATATTTATTGCCCTGAATGACAATACATCGTTCATTATCTCCACAGGCTTGTCCGTCTTGATATTTCTCTTTAGCGGGCTTAAAAACTTCCATTGTTTTGTTTTGATTGCGAATATAAATTGCTAAGTCAGATTCAGAAACATAACTGACATGATAAAATAAAAAATTATATTTATCATTTTTATAAACACTTTTTGCCCTTCTCAGTCTTTCTTCTGTTTTTGCTTTTCTCTCCAGTTCTTCAATCTGCCCTTTAAGCGAATTAGCTTCATTTTTGGCCTCGCTTCTCTCGTTTTTTATGACTATTCTTTCTTCTTCGTGCTTGGATATTTCATTTGTCAAACGATTTATTTCCATTTTTAAATCAATGCTTCCTCTTAAAAAATAACCAGCCGCAACTAATAAAAATGTGAGCACAAAAGAAAAACCAATTAAAAGATATTTATATTCTTTTGCTTTGGGCTTGTTTAAATTTTTTTCTTTCTTTGTTTCATCTTCCATATTTTCATTATAACAAATAATTTACCTAAATAACAGACTTTAATAAAATTCCTATACTTTGGCTATAGTTTAATAAACAATAAAAAACGCTGAAAATATAAGAATAAAAAATGTACGTACATATTGTACGTACATTTTTATTGTGGGGCTTGCTTAACGAAGTTGGAACAATTATATATAAAAAATATTAAAAAAATCCCCTGTCCGTTAGAAAACGAACAGGGGATAACTCTGTTTATTTATGTAATTTTATTTTCTTTTTTCATTCTCCGCAATCATGCGGAACCGTTACGGTAGCGCTTGATGAAGCTGTATTACTAGACGCGTCAGTCGCGGTATATGTAATTGTGTAAACTCTGCCGTTTCCTGTTCCTGTTCTTTCGGCTCTTAAGCGAATATTGCCGTTCGCGTCAACCTCAATATCATCGGGAGTGTCGCCGTCATCAACGCTCAAATCATAGATTGCGTCGTAAGTGTTGGTTTCTTCTCCTTCGTTGATTGTGATTGATTTTAACTCAACAATCGGATCAGGATCGCTGTTATCCGACACCGTTATTGTCGGCATAATCAAAATCATTTTATGATTCGGAGGCCAAAGCGTATCAGGACTTACTGAAATGGTTATTTCTGGAGGAGTTGCGTCTGCGTTTTCTTCTGCTATATCATTTATTATTGTTAATTCTGTTAATTCTCCGCTGTCTGGAACATTTGTTCCTTCCAGCACAACCGTCCAATCTCCGGAGCTTGGATTTGTTAAATAATATGCCTCAAATATATTGCCGTCTGTTAAAGTATATTTGATATTTAAATCCGTTGGGTCTATTGTTCCTCTGCTAATAATATCTCCATTTGGAGTTATAAGCGACATTTCAACATCACTACCCTCAATAATTTTGGATACTGTGGATTGAGCGCAATTTTCCGGAATGTTAAAATTAATTTCTATTACTTCTTCTGGCTGAATTATTAGTTGTTCTTGGTGGGTTGGCTGGTTGGAAAAAACATATATTTCCAAATCATTATATAGACCTGATAAAAATAAATAGGTTTTATCATTTATTACACAGCTTTCCCAATCGTATGGCAAACCCATTGAAACTGCTTGAAATTGAATAAACGACGAACCGTTCCATTTGTAAATTATGGATTTAACGTTTCTATCGTAGCCGCTAGCCATTGCTAAATATGTTTCATCATTGATTGAGAAACTTTTCCAAGCAAACGCTCCGTTTGTTAAAATGGCTTGGATTTCTTCAAATAACGACAGTGAATTGTTCCATCTGTAAATTTTGGAATCAGTGCTATGGATATTTCCATTGCGGCGATTGGCTATTGCCAAATATGTTTCACTATTGATTGAAAAACTTTCTAAGTCATATACTCCGTTTGTTAAAATGTCTTGGATTTTAATAAACTCTAATCCGTTCCATCTGTAAATTTTGGAATCAATATTAAAAGTAACTCCATTATAGAAATTAGCCACTGCCAGATATGTTTCATCATCAATTGAAAAACTTTCCCAATCAATAGCTCCGTTTGTTGGAATTGATTGAAATTCAACAAACGACGAACCGCTCCACTTGTAAATTTTAGAATCAATGTTGTAAACGCCTTCTTCGTGAAGATTGGCTATTGCCAAATATGTATCTGCACCAATTGAAAAACTTTCCCAATCATACGCTCCGTTTGTTAAAATTGATTGAGAGTTAACAAATGATGAGCCGTCCCATTTATATATTCTGGATTCAGTATTAAAAATTTCATCGTGGCTATTAGCTACTGCTAAATATGTCTCATCATTGATTGAAAAACTTTCCCAATCAAGAGCTCCGTTTGTTAAAATTGATTGAAATTCTTCAAATAACGCGCCGTTCCATTTGTAGATTCTAGAATCAGCACTATGAGTACTTCCATCAGAATATTTAGCAAACGCCAAATATGTTTCATTATCAATTGAAAAACTTTTTCCGCTGATAAATGTTTCGTTGATGATTTGGTGGAGATAAAATTTGCCTGGGGGTAAATGTTCTTGGATGAAGGCAACCGGATCTAAATAATTTCCTGGAAAATTTTCTGGAAGACAATAACCACGAGCCCAAGAAGGATAAGCTCCTTCATCAGCTCCAAAAACGGGTCATACAGAATACTACCGT
>JAGLLI010000169.1 GCA_023140595.1 Candidatus Parcubacteria bacterium | reverse complement strand
CCCCAAGAAAGTCCGCTTTTTGTAATATAATTAAAACTTTTTTCTTTTAAATCATCTAAAAATTCTACGGTTTCTTTTGTTCCGTAATAACGAAAACAATCTTTTACCAATTGTTTTAATTTGCCTTTATCAACAACTTCATTAACAAAGCGCAATTTCTCAGGTAATATATCATTAAAAATAACCCTGCCGACCGTGGTTCTCACAAGTCCTAACTCGGGCAATTTAACTCTAACAGGCTCATGCAATGTAACCGCTTTTGTTTCATAAGCTAATCTTGCTTCTTCCGCGGAAGAAAAACATTTTAATTCATTGTCTTGTTTTTTGTTATTTTCTTCATCGGTGATATAAAACGCTCCCCAGACAATATCCTGGCCAGGCGCTACAACAGGATCACCGGTAGCCGGTTTTAAAAGATTTTTTGCTGAAAGCATTATTTCTCCGGCTTCATGAATAGCCTCTTTGGTTAATGGCACATGCACCGCCATTTGATCACCGTCAAAATCGGCGTTAAACGCGCTGCACACTAAAGGATGAATTTGAATTGCCTTGCCTTCAATTAAAATCGGCTTAAACGCCTGAATACCCAATCTGTGCAAAGTAGGCGCGCGGTTAAGCATTACATAAGCTCCCTTAATAATATCCTCTAAAATATCCCATACGATATCATCTCCTGTTTCAATGAAACGGGAAGCGCTTCTAACATTATGCACTATTTCCCGCTTTATTAATTTGCTGATTATAAACGGCTTAAAAAGTTCAATCGCCATTATCTTTGGCAAACCGCATTGGTCAAGTTTTAATTTCGGATTAACAACAATAACGCTTCTGCCGGAATAATCAATGCGCTTTCCAAGCAAATTCTGGCGAAAACGGCCTTGTTTGCCTTTTAAGGAATCAGCCAAGGATTTAAGCATGCGCTTTTGTCCGGTAGACGCGATTACGGTTTTTCCATGCCGCGCGGAATTATCAATCAAAGCGTCAACGGCTTCTTGCAACATGCGCTTTTCATTTCTTTGAATAACTTCAGGCGCGCTTAATTCAACCAATTGCCTTAAACGATTATTGCGATTAATTACCCTGCGATACAAATCATTTAAATCGCTGGTGGCAAAACGTCCGCCATCTAAAGCAACCATCGGACGCAAATCAGGCGGGATAACCGGCACTGTTTTTAAAATCATCCATTCCGGCTTAATATTATTCGCTTCCAAACTTTTAAATAATTTCAAACGGCGCATCATTTTTTCCTTTTTGGAATCAATCACATCAACCAATTCCTCTTCTATAAATTCAATTGTTTTTTTAATATCAATTCTTTCCAATAATTTCCGCACCGCTTCAGCGCCGATTCCAGCTTCAAAAATATGCCCGTATTTTAAGCTTAAATTCTGATAAGTTGTTTCTGAAATAATCAATAAAGACTTAAGCTCTTTTAATTCTCTTTGCGCTTGATCAAAAGCGCCTTGCAGATTTTCCAATTTTTCATCTTTTACTTTTTCCAAAGAACTGATATTTTCCGC
>JAGLLI010000168.1 GCA_023140595.1 Candidatus Parcubacteria bacterium | reverse complement strand
TCTTTTATCTGCCGGCTTTGATTGCTAAAATCAGACTCAATGGATTTTTTCTTCTGCTTAAACTCATTTTTAATTTGCTCAATTGTCGCGTCCCGCAGTTCTTCATTCACATCGGTTACGATAAAACTGGCAAAATATACCACCTTTTCCAAAGCCTGCATTGACAAATTAAGAAGCAAGCCTATTTTAGAAGACAGTCCGCGCAAAAACCATATATGCGTGCAAGGAGTTTCCAAATCAATATGCCCCATCCGTTCTCTGCGAACAATGCTTCTGGTAACTTCCACTCCGCATTTGTCGCACACAATGCCTTTATAGCGGATTTTCTTATATTTTCCGCAATAACATTCCCAGTCTTTTGAAGGACCGAATATTTTCTCGCAAAAAAGCCCGTCTTTTTCCGGTTTTTGCGTGCGATAATTAATGGTTTCAGGGCGAGTTATCAAACCATGAGACCAATTTAAAATTTCTTCCGGAGAAGCCAATTTTAATTTAATGGCATCAAAGTCGCTTGTTTTTATTGGGTTCAGCATATTTTTTATGTTATTAATTTATAAATTATTTAAAAATTTATTTTAATTTTTTTCTGCTTTGGGGTTTGTGTAAATAATTCACTTTTGTGGAAATTTTTTTACCGCTCTTTTTTTCCAAATCTTTTCTTGCCTTGCCTGCGACACTTCCGCCCTTTCGCGCCGCTTCCTTATTTTCATTATAACCATGCGTATCTTTATTCTTGGCAATTTCAGTTGTCGCGGCTTCGCCCAGCATATTAAAAATCAATTCCAAATCATCCATGTGATCTCTTAAATTTTCCCTTTTTAATCCTTTAAATTTTTTGTATTCACTTGGTGTCATTCCAAAAGCCGCCTTGGATATTTCCGCTGTTAAAATCGCGTATTCTCTGCCTTGCTTAACGCCCCGCTTCTGCCATTCGTCAGTCAATGTTTCGCGAATCGCAATCCCGCGCATTCGTTTTTCAATCCAATCCTCATCATATCCTTTTGCTTTATATATCGCTCTTGTCCTTTTGGTCGCCAATTCCGGATCCTCTATTTCCTTAACTCTTTCATAACCGACTTTTGCTAACCACCTTTTAAATGGTTCTGCTTTGGGTGATGGAATTGACTGAATAATACGAAATATTCCTTCAGTGTTAGCGCAATCTGTTTCGTATTTTTTACCATCAGATGCTTCTAATTTCAGTCCGTGACAAAATGTCACGACCTCACTACTTTCTTCTTTTAACCGTTGTTTTAATTTTCTCCAATAAGCCCCTGAGTCAACGCTGTCAGTTAGCGCCATAACAACATCAACAACCGAAAGCCACCATTCATTATTATGAATAGTCTTTCGCACTTCTTTGCCCTTAAAAATGGCTATTTTTGTTGTTGTGTTTATTTTGTTCATTGATTTTTAACTACAGGAATTATTTTTAGAAAGAATTCTATCATCCATATTATTCTTGTTAAAAACAATTCTTGTAATTTTTCCGCCTAGGCATTAATGCCTAGGC